>CANPWC010000077.1 GCA_947581905.1 uncultured Acetatifactor sp. | reverse complement strand
TGATACCCGTTTTCCACATCCAGGCGGTTCTTCGTGGCATCCTGCAGCTGATAGCCTTCCTGCGTGGCCAGGATGCTTACCTTTCCCTCCGGAAGCTCTAATTCCGCTTTCACGAAAGGCAGGCTTTCCCATTTCGCCCGAAGCAGGTCCTCATCCACACGGATCCTGGGGACCACGGTGTGGCTTTTATTCGTGAACGCGTTGTTGATCCACAGGAATGGGTTCTGACGGTTCAAGAACCGGCGCAGGGATTCCGCATAGTCGATGCGGTAGCCGCAGTCGTCAAGCGCAACCGTCTGCGCCGTGCCGGATGCATCCACCACCACGATCGTGGGAGCGTCCAGGGAGGACAAAAGCTCCGTATTCACTTCTTCTAATGTTTTGCCGGTGCAATAGACCCCATTGATCCAGGTGTTCAGGCTGAAGCCTCCGCGATAATAGACTGCCAGTCCAAAATACACCCCCGCCATAAGGACAAATAGGACCTGCACTCCCAGAAATAATCTATGCACGCTTCGTCTCATTATGAATTCCTTTGTAAATCGTCCCCGTCGAACACTTCACTGATCGGCGCGCCCGCAGGGACCATCGGAAATACCTTGTCATCCTCCGGGATGATACATTCGATCAGGACCGGAGCCTTGAGGGCGATCGCCTTACGCAGCGCCGGCTCCATTTCTTCCTTCTTCGTCACGCGGATGCTTTCGCACCCCAATCCCTCGGCCACCTTGCAGAAATCCACCTTATCCTGCAGAATGGTCTGGGAATAACGTTTCCCATAAAACAGGGTCTGCCACTGGCGGACCATCCCGAGCACATGGTTATTGATGACCACCTCGATGATCGGGATCCCATAACGGCTCGCTGTAGCCAGCTCCTGCATGTTCATGCGGAAGCACCCGTCTCCCGCGATATTGATGCAGACCTTATCCGGCTGCCCGATCTGCGCCCCGATGCAGGCCCCTAAGCCGTAGCCCATGGTGCCTAAGCCGCCGGAAGATAAAAACGTGCGGGGCTTCGTATAATGGTAATACTGCGCCGCCCACATCTGGTGCTGCCCCACGTCCGTCGTGATGATGGCATCCCCTTCGGTCACGCGGTCGATCGTCTCTACCACATACGGGCAGGATAGGGCTTGCGTATCATACTTTAACGGATATTTCGCCTTAAGGGAAGCCACATGTTCCATCCATTCCGGGTGGGACTGGGGCGCAAGGCGCTCATTCAGGTCGTGGAGCACCGCTTTCAGGTCCCCCACCAGGAACGCGTCCGCGTGGATGTTCTTATTGATCTCCGCCGCGTCGATGTCAAAATGGAGGATTCTGGCGTTCTCGGCAAACCGCTTCGGGTTGCCGATCACACGGTCCGAGAACCTGGCCCCTAAGGCGACCAGCAGGTCGCACTCGCTCACGCCCAGGTTGGACGCCTTGGTGCCGTGCATGCCGATCATGCCGGTGTAACGAGGGCTTTTGCCGTCAAACGCGCCTTTTCCCATCAAGGTGTCGCATACGGGCGCATCCATGAGTTCGGCGAACCTTGCCACCTCTTCAGAAGCGCCGGAGATCACCGCGCCCCCTCCTAAATACAGGAAAGGCTTCTTGGCGCTTTGCAGGAACTTAAGCACGTTCTCCAAGTCTTCCTCGGTATAGCGGGCCTTATGCCCTGGACGATCCGGACGGACGGGGACGTATTCCGTAACGGCGGCCGTCACGTCCTTGGTGATGTCCACCAGGACCGGGCCGGGCCGGCCGCTTTGGGCGATCGTGAACGCTTTCCGCAGGGTGTTCGCCAGATCCGCCACGTTCTTCACGATATAGCCGTGCTTGGTGATCGGCATGGTCACGCCCGCGATGTCCACCTCCTGGAAGGAATCCTTGCCCAACAGGGGAAGGTTGACATTGGCCGTGATCGCCACCAAGGGGACGGAGTCCATGTAAGCCGTCGCGATGCCCGTCACCAGGTTGGTGGCGCCGGGCCCGCTGGTCGCCATACAGACGCCCACCTTGCCGGTCGCCCTGGCATAGCCGTCCGCCGCGTGGACCGCGCCTTGTTCATGGGATGTCAGAATATGGTTGATTTCGTTGCTGTGCATATAAAGGGCGTCGTATACATTGAGGATGGTCCCCCCGGGATAACCGAAGACGGTATCCACGCCCTGCTCTTTCAAGCATTCAATCACGATTTCCGCGCCTGTAAGAAGCATCGATCTGTTTCCTCCTAGTCTGTTCTATGGGTGGCCGCCCTATGGATCGGTCCCCTTCATTTCTTCGGTATCTCCAGCACTGCGCCGCGGTTGCCGCTTGTCACCAGTTCGCGGTAACGGGAAAGGTATCCTGTCGTGACCTGGGGCTTACGCTCTTTCCACATAGCCCTCCTGGCAGCCAGGACCTCATCCTCCACCAGCACATCCAAACGGTTATGGGGAATGTCGATGCGGATGATGTCCCCTTCCTCCACCAAGGCGATCGGCCCGCCGACGGCGGCTTCCGGTGAAACGTGTCCGATGGACGCGCCGCGGGACGCCCCGGAAAACCTTCCGTCCGTGATCAAGGCCACGCTGGAGCCCAGCCCCATGCCTGCGATGGCGGACGTGGGATTGAGCATTTCACGCATTCCCGGGCCGCCTTTAGGTCCCTCATAACGGATGACCACCACGTCGCCCGGCACGATCCTGCCGCCCTTGATGGCATCAATGGCATCCTCTTCGCAGTCAAAGACCCTGGCCGGCCCCTCATGATAAAGCATTTCCGGCGCGACGGCGCTGCGCTTCACGACGCAGCTGTCCGGCGCAAGGTTCCCTTTCAGGACGGCGATGCCGCCGGTCTCGGAATACGGGTCCTCCACGGGGCGGATGACCTCCGGGTTCTTGTTTACGCACCCGGCGATGTTCTCACCCACCGTCTTGCCAGTGACCGTCAGGCAATCCAAATGGAGCAACCCCTTTTTCGTCAATTCGTTCATGACGGCATATACGCCGCCCGCCTCGTTCAAATCTTCCATATAAGTAGGGCCTGCAGGAGCCAGATGGCACAGGTTCGGGGTCACGGCGGACAGCTCATTGGCAATGTCCACGTTTAAGTCCACCCCCGCCTCCCTGGCGATGGCAGGAAGGTGAAGCATGGAATTGGTCGAACAACCTAACGCCATGTCCACGGTCAGCGCATTTAAGAACGCGTCCTTCGTCATCACGTCCCTGGGCTTGATATCCTTTTCCACCAGCTCCACGATCTTCATCCCGGCATGCTTCGCCAGGCGGATCCTCTCGGAATACACGGCAGGGATGGTGCCGTTGCCCTTCAAGCCCATGCCCAAAGCCTCCGTCAGGCAATTCATGGAGTTGGCGGTATACATGCCGGAGCAGGAACCGCAGGTCGGGCAGACCTTCTCCTCAAACTCCGCCAGCTCTTCCATCGTCATGGTGCCCGCGGCCACGCTTCCCACGGCTTCAAACATGGAGGAAAGGCTCCTCTTTTGGCCATGCACATGTCCGGCCATCATGGGCCCGCCGGAGACAAAGATTGTCGGAATGTTCACCCTGGCCGCCGCCATCAATAGGCCCGGCACGTTCTTGTCGCAGTTCGGGATGCACACCAGCCCGTCAAAGCCGTGGGCAAGGGCCATGCACTCCGTGCTGTCCGCGATCAGGTCCCTTGTGACCAGGGAATACTTCATGCCCACATGCCCCATGGCGATGCCGTCGCATACGGCGATGGCAGGGAACACCACAGGCATGCCGCCCGCCATGGCGACGCCGATCTTCACGGCTTCCGCGATCTTATCCAGGTTCATATGCCCCGGCACGATCTCGTTATAGGAGCTGACGATGCCGATCATGGGGCGGCGGCGCTCCTCCTCGGTATATCCTAACGCATTGAACAGGCTTCTGTGAGGAGCCTGGGCAGTGCCGGTCTTTACGGAATCACTTCTCATTTCCATCATCCTTTCTGTTTCTTAGTCCCTTATTGCCTTGCGGCCAACTCCTTATCGGATGCGCTCCGCCAACAGATCGCCCATTTGGGAGCAGCCTACCCGCATCATTCCCTCTGAGAAAATATCCCCGGTGCGGTACCCGTCCTTTAACACCTGGCGGACCGCCTCTTCTATGGCTTTGGCCTCTTCGTCCAAGTCAAAGCTGTAACGCAGCATCATCGCGGCGCTTAGGACGGTGGCGATGGGGTTCGCCACATCCTGTCCCGCGATATCGGGGGCGGAACCATGGCTGGGCTCATATAAGCCGAACTTCGTGTCGTTTAAGCTGGCGCTGGCCAACATGCCGATGGAGCCCGTCACCATGCTCGCCTCATCGGACAGGATGTCGCCGAACATGTTCTCCGTCAGGATCACGTCGAACTGGGACGGATCCTTCACCAGCTGCATGGCGCAGTTATCCACCAACATATGCTCCAGCTTCACATCCGGGTAATCAGCCGCCACCTCTTCCACCACTTTCCTCCAAAGGCGGGAAGAATCCAGGACGTTCGCCTTGTCCACGCTCGTCACTTTCTTACGCCTCTTTCGCGCGATGTCGAAGCCCTTGATGGCGATCCTGCGGATCTCGCCCTCATCATAGGTTAATGTGTCAATGGCTTTGCGCAAGCCGTTTTCCACCACGGTCTTGCGCTCCCCGAAATACAGCCCGCCCGTCAGCTCTCGCATGATGAGCAGGTCAAAGCCAGCTTTGCTGATCTCCTCTTTCAAGGGGCATGCCGCCGCCAGCTCCTCATAAAGCACGGCGGGACGCAGGTTGGCGAACAGGTTCAACGCCTTCCGGATGCCTAAAAGCCCCGCTTCCGGACGCTTATCGGGCGGAAGCTGATACCAGGGGGACTTCGTCGGATCCCCGCCGATGGAGCCCATCAGCACCGCGTCCGCCGCTTTCGCCGTCTCAATCGCTTCCTGCGTCAGGGGCACGCCGTAGGCATCGATGGAGGCGCCTCCCATCAGGATATCCGTGAAAACCATTTCATGGCCGTAAACTTTAGCCACCTTTTCCAAGACCTTCTTCGCTTCACGGACGATTTCCGGCCCGATCCCGTCACCGGGGATGCAAGTGATCTGTAACCGCATTTTCTTCTTGACCTCTTTCCTGCTTTTTTGCCGACATCCTTACAGTCCGGGCGACCCGACCCGTCCAGACGTCTAAGGATTGCCTTCCATCTTAACACAGACGGCGCGTCGACGCCAATAGCTATAATTTATACTTGCCATAACCCAAAGGCGCGGCGCATACTGTAAGAAACAGCATGCTGTAGGAAACAGTAGAAAAGGACTGTGCCGCGCCATGCGTCAACAGTCCTCCATCAAACTCAAGGCCTACCGCCTTACGCCTCGCCTGGCTTCTCCACGACGGCGATCGAGGATTTCTCCATAGGGATGCGGCAGTTCTTGTTATTGCCGAATTCTACGATGACCGTATCATCCGTGATGTCAAGCACGATGCCGATAAAGCCGCCGGTGGTCTTCACGCAGTCGCCCACTTCCAGGGAAGACAGCATGGCCGCGACCCTCTTTTGCTCCTTCTTCTGAGGCCTCCAGAAGAAAAACCACAGCGCGCCGAACAACACGGCATACATGATGATCAGTCCAAAAAGAGGCATTCCTGCGCTGGCTCCTGCAGCGGCGGCGTCCGTTTCCGTTAAAAAGATGTTCATTTCTTTTCCTCCTAAATAGGTTCTTCCAATTGCACCTTCCTCTATAATACACAAAACCCCTCACATAAGCAAGCGATTTCTCCAGTTTTTTTAAAACGGGCCGTCCGTCCCCGCCATCCCATCCAGCTTCCTTTTCTTATAGGAAGCGAAACACCCCTGGTCTAGGGCGTCGCGGATCTCGCTCATCATCGTATTGTAGAAATACAGGTTATGGATGACGCAGAGCCGCATGCCCAACATTTCCTTCGCTTTCAGCAAGTGGCGGATGTATGCACGGGAATAGCGCCTGCAGGTTGGACACTGGCAACCCTCCTCGATCGGCCTTGCATCCAATTCATATTGGGCGTTAAACAGGTTGATCTTGCCATGGTTCGTATAAAGGTGCCCGTGGCGGCCGTTACGGGTCGGATACACGCAGTCAAAAAAGTCCACGCCCCTATCCACCGCTTCCAGGATGTTGGCTGGCGTCCCTACGCCCATAAGGTAGGTGGGCTTATGCAAAGGCAGGTAAGGGACCACCTCATCCAGGATATGGTACATCTCCTCATGGCTCTCCCCTACCGCCAGCCCTCCAACGGCATAACCGTCCAGATCCATTTCAGAAATGCGCTTCGCCTGTTCAATGCGGATATCTTCATAGACGGCGCCCTGGTTGATGCCGAACAACATTTGATGGGGGTTGATCGTGCCTTCCTGGCCGTTCAGCCTCTCCATCTCGCGCTTGCAGCGCATCAGCCACCTGGTGGTGCGGTCCACGGATGCCTGGACATATTCCCGCTGCGCCTTGCTGGGGGGGCATTCATCGAACGCCATGGCGATGGTGGAGGCCAGGTTGGACTGGATCTGCATGCTCTCCTCCGGCCCCATGAAGATTTTCCGCCCGTCAATGTGGGAATGGAAATAGACGCCCTCTTCCTTGATCTTGCGCAAGCCCGCCAGGGAGAAGACCTGGAAGCCGCCGGAATCGGTAAGGATGGGCTTGTCCCAGGACATGAAACGGTGCAGGCCTCCTAACTTTTTAATGACCAGGTCGCCCGGCCTCACATGGAGATGGTAGGTATTGGACAGCTCCACCTGAGTGCCGATTTGTTCCAGGTCCTCCGTAGATACGGCCCCTTTGATCGCCGCCACCGTCCCCACGTTCATGAACACCGGGGTCTGGATCACTCCATGGACCGTATGGAATTCCCCGCGCTTTGCGCGCCCCTCTTGCTTTAACAATCGATACATTCCCATTCCTCGCTTTTTCCTGAAAGCCTGCCGCCTGACGAGTTATCGTTCGCATGGGGCGGCGGACGCCTTATCGGATATCTTACCACAAGTTCCCCGCCCTGTCACCTTCTTTCCGGAAGAAAGACGGAAAATCCCTTGCGCAGCCAGGCTTTTTTCGATATACTTTAAAAAGCGGGCCCACAAACGCCCCTTGGAAACAGCCGGACGGACCTTTCATCCTGCCCGGACATAGGAGGAAATGCTTTATGGCTGGAAATTATTATGGCGAACACTTCCGGATCACCACTTGGGGGGAATCCCACGGCAAGGCTTTGGGAGTGGTCATAGACGGATGCCCTGCCGGGCTCGACCTTAAGGAGGAGGACATCCAGGCCTACCTGGACCGCCGCAAGCCTGGCGCAAGCGCAATCTCCACCCCGCGCAAGGAAGAAGACCTGGTGGAGATCTTATCCGGCGTCTTCGAGGGCAAGACCACCGGCACGCCCATCAGCCTCATGGTGCGCAACACTTCCCAGAGGTCCCACGATTACGGGAACCTTGCGGATTGCTACCGCCCCGGGCACGCCGACTATACCTATGACGCGAAATATGGCATCAGGGACTACCGCGGCGGCGGACGTTCCTCCGGCCGGGAAACCATAGGGCGCGTCGCGGCTGGGGCGGTCGCCTGCAAAATCTTAAAGCGCCTGGGGATCGAAGTCCAGGCATATACCCGCTCCATCGGCCCAGTGTCCATTGACGGCTCCCGCTTTGACAAGGATGCGATCCTTTCCACCCCTACCGCCATGCCGGACCGGGAGGCCGACCGGCAGGCGCTCGCCTATCTGTCCCAGGCCAGGTCCATGCAGGATTCCGTGGGCGGAGCCATGGAATGCGTCGTGACCGGGCTGCCCGCAGGCATTGGGGACCCTGTGTTCGAGAAGCTGGATGCCAACCTGGCCAAGGCGCTCATGTCCATCGGGGCGGTCAAGGCCGTGGAAATCGGCGACGGGATCGGCGCAAGCGCCCTGGCCGGCAGTAAAGACAACGATCCTTTCTATATGAAAGACGGCAAGGTCATGAAAGCGACCAACCATTCCGGCGGCGTCCTGGGCGGCATCAGCGACGGCAGCCCCTTGGTGGCGCGGGCATATGTAAAGCCGACCCCCTCCATCTTCCGTCCCCAGAAGACCGTGGACCGGTTTGGCAATGAGGTAGAACTGACCATCCAGGGAAGGCATGATCCCGTCATCGTCCCCAGGGCCGTGGTGGTCATGGAAGCCATGGTGGCGATCACCGTCTTGGACGCCATGATGGGAAACCTCTCCTCCAGGATGGACTATTTGATTGACTTCTATGGTCAACATAAGGAATGACCACCAAATCTAAAAAGGCGCGGCCTTGCGTGCCCATAGAAAGAGAAAAGAGAATATTCCACCCGTTCCCCTGGGTTGGAATATTCTCTTTCTTAACCTTTATGGTCCTTGTCCCGCCCGCTTTACGCCAGCTTATGGAACACGATGCAGTTAGGCGCGTTGACCTTGACCTCCGGGCCGTTCATCATGATGATGCCGTTCTCCAGGTCCACCTTGAAGAACGTCATGGTGTTGGATTCATTGTTAAGGGACACCAGGAACCGCTTGTCCGGGAACAGTTCCGCGTCCTTGGGATAGGTGCCGCTGATCGGCAGGCAGAAGTTCAGCTTAAGCGTCCCATCCTCCTGGTTCACGTCATAGACGGTCACGGACTCGTCCCCCGCATTGGAAGTCAAAAGGTTCTGATAATCCTCGGAAAAGCTCAAGGCGCTGGCCGCGCAATTATACCGGGATCCTCCGCCCAAGGTGGAGATCGTCTGTATCTTTTCAAAATAAGGGTCCCCGTCCCGGTCTTCATAACTGTATACGTCGATGAAGCACTTCCACTCATGCAGGATGTAGATGAAGCGTCCATCCTTGGAAATCTTGATATGCCTGGGCGCGGATTCCAACTCGCTGCGCAGGACGTCCGCCAAAACAACCTTGCCCCTTACGGCATCCAACTGGTAGACGTTGACATGGTCCATGCCCTGGTCCGCCACCAGGAGGTACTTGTTGTCATGGGTCATGCGGGCGCAATTGATATGGGGGCGGAAATTCCGTTCCGCCACGCTGCCCAGACCCTTGTGGAAGATCTCGTCTGTGATCTCCCCGATGGAGCCGTCCTCCCTAAGGCGCAGGACCGTCAGCTTCCCGTCATGGTAGCCCGCCACGAACAGGTAGCGGTCCGTATAATCAGTAGATAAGTAGCAGCCCCTCATGCCATTGATCGGCGCCCCATTGATGGACTCGAGGCTCCCGTCCGCCTCGATCCGATAGGATTCCACGCCAAAGTCCGTAATGGAATACAAATATTTCCTGTTATGGGATACCGCCAGGTAGGAAGAATTGGTGATCTCCACCTTGTCCTTCTCCACGAACCTGCCGTGCTCAACATCCACGTCATAAACCCTGATCCCATGGTTGTCGCCCATCGTATAAGTCGAGACATAGGCGACATATTTCCCTTTGCCCTCCTGTTTCATGTATAGACCTCCTCAAAGCTGTTGCTGATGAAAGAATGGGAACCGGCAAAACCTGTCCCGTTTTACCCGCTTGTTATAGTTTATCACAAATCCCCTTATTATGAAATACTTTTCCATAAATTAAATATTTAAAATTTTACATTGACATTCTTGTATATTTATGTATAAAATTGTAATGGTATGTTATTCGCTAAATCTCCATGGTCTGTCGTCATTTTGGCTATCATTTCCGCCGCCGGCAGCATGGGGAACTATTTTTATAGGAAAGGTTGGGGTGGGAATGAAAGATATATTGGTGAACTTAGTCGACATCACGAAATCATTCGACGGCCATACGGTCTTAGACGAACTGAACCTCTATGTCCGAGAGAATGAGTTCCTGACGTTGCTGGGACCCAGCGGCTGCGGCAAGACTACCACGCTGAGGATCCTGGGCGGCTTTGAAAAGCCTGACAAGGGGCAGGTCATTTTCAGCGGCAAGGATATCACCAACCTTCCACCAAATAAGAGGCAGCTCAACACCGTTTTCCAGAAATATGCCCTCTTCCCCCATATGAACATCGCGGAAAACATCGCTTTCGGGCTAAAGATCAAGAACAAGCCCAAGCCTTATATCAATGATAAGATCAAGTATGCCTTGAAGTTAGTGAACCTGGACGGCTTCGAGAAGCGGATGCCGGATTCCTTAAGCGGCGGCCAGCAGCAGCGTGTGGCGATCGCCCGCGCCATCGTCAACGAGCCGAAGCTCCTATTGTTGGATGAGCCGTTAGGCGCGCTGGACCTGAAGCTAAGGCAAGACATGCAGTATGAGCTGATCCGCCTGAAAAACGAACTGGGCATCACGTTCATCTACGTGACCCACGACCAGGAAGAGGCCCTTACCATGTCGGACACCATCGTCGTCATGAACCAGGGCTACATCCAGCAGATCGGTTCGCCGGAGCGCATCTACAACGAGCCGGAGAACGCTTTCGTGGCGGACTTCATCGGAGACAGCAACATCCTCTCTTCCATCATGGTCCATGACCGCCTGGTGGAAATCCTGGGCACGCGCTTCGAATGCGTGGACACAGGCTTCGGGACGAACCAGCCGGTAGACGTGGTCATCCGCCCGGAGGACGTGGAACTGGTCGCGCCTGAGGATGGGACCATCCGCGGCAAGGTCACGCACCTGATCTTCAAAGGCGTGCATTATGAAATGGAAGTCATGGCAGGAGGCTTCGAATGGCTGGTCCATTCCACCCATATGGTGGAGCCGGGCACCGAAGTCGGCATCAGGGTGGATCCCTTCAACATTCAGATCATGAAGAAGCCGGAATCCGAGGATGAGGAGGCCGTGGGAGTCAATGAGTAAAAAATTATTATCCGTACCATACCTTTTTTGGTCGGCGCTGTTCGTCCTGATCCCGCTGTGCATGGTGTTCTATTATGGGCTGACTGACAAAAGCGGCGCCTTCACCCTGCAGAACATTGCAGCCATCGCCACGCCGGAGCACTCCAAGGCGTTCTGGTCGGCCATACGGCTGTCGCTCATCAGCACCGCCATCTGCCTGGTGCTCG
>CANPWC010000076.1 GCA_947581905.1 uncultured Acetatifactor sp. | reverse complement strand
GCCAGGCAGCGGGCTTTCCAGGCGTCCAGGTATGCCCCGGGAAGCGGTCGAACAAGGCGCAAAGCTTCTCATAAACGCCTAAGATCACGCAATCCGCCGCGGCAAGCCAAGGCCCCAAGGCTCCCGGCGCCAACACGACCGCCAGCCCCAAGCCCAGCACCACGCCCACGAAAGGAAGCACCAGGAGGTTCAAGAAGATGGCATACACCGGAAGTTCATAAAAAAACCACAAATGGATCGGCAAGGTAAATAAAGTGATGGACGCCGCGGGCGTCAGGGCCCCAAGCAGCTTCCAAAACCCTTTCTTGCGGTCCGCCCCGTCTCCGGGGCTAAACAAGCCTGCCAACCCAATCCCGCAAATGGAGCCAAACGAGAGTAAAAAGCCGCTATGCCCCAAATACGCGGGCTGCGACACAAGCATGAGGATCCCCATCACGCCCAGGGCAGTCAACATATCGTAAGTCCTCCCCAGCATCAGGCCTAGCAGGCGGAGGAGGTACATCCCGATGGCACGGCAGGCGGATATACCCATGCCGGTCAGCATGCCATAGCCCACCATCACCATCCCCCCGACGGGAGCGGCCAGGCGTATCGGGCAGCCGGCTTTCCGCAAGCCTCGGTAAAGCCCCATGCCGATCAACGTGATGTGCAAGCCGGATATGCTTAGGATATGGACGATGCCGTTGCGCTGATATAACGCTTTCACGCCCTCATCCAACACGGTCCTGTCGCCCAAAAGCATGGTGCACAAAATAGAGGCTTCCTTCTCTGGGAACGCCTGGTACAGCTTTTCCTTCCAATGCGCCCGCAGCCGGTAGAGGGCATCCCCCACTTTAGAATAGGTGGCCCCTGCCTGCAGGATCCGCGCTTTTTTCAGGGAGCCGCCCAGCCCCAGCGCACGATAATACCGCGCCGCGTCAAACTCTCCCGGATTGGTCGCTTGGGTAAAATAAGAAAACTGGCCTTTGACCTGCAGATCGCTGCCTATGGGGGGACGCCCGCCCTCCTCCATTTTGCAGATCAAGCCATAAGACAAGCCCACGGGCGCGTCATGGGCTGAAACGCTCAGAATTTTCACAGAATCCAAATAAATCCACAGCTTGCCGTCCCCACGAAGCTCCTCTTTCGAGACTTTGCCCGCGACGACGCAGGTCTCCCCCTCTTCCACCTGCCGGACGGCTCCCTCCCCATCCGGCACCTGTACAGGGGACGGCGCGGATGGCATAAAACAGTAATAGACCGCTGCCGCGGCGGCAATGACGCACGCCGCCAATCCAAGTGGCCTTTTCATTCCCTATCATTCCTCCCTAAAGCTGACGGGACAGTCAGTCCAGGGTGGTGACGATGTCAAGATTCCTTTCAAATACAGTGCTGAAGCTATACTTTTCCCGATAAGTCTCCGTCGTGTCCCCGTTGATGGAAATCTGCACCTTGTTGATGGTATTCAGCTCTACCAGGGAATCCACGATGGAATAAATGGTCACATCCGCCGTCACATTATAGATCTGGTTCAAAAACGTCGCATCCAGGTTCACGTAGCAAATGCCGTCCCTGGTACGTACCGACACGATCTTCGTATCCGGGTTCACGGTCGGGAACACCTGGCCCTCCACGTCCTGTCCGGGTCCGGCAAGCAGCTGCTCCACGACCAGGCGGTCCAGGGGGATGTTCGTATTGTAGGCTTTCTTTCGATTAATGGCGATCAGGCCGTCCCCCGCCTCGTTCGCAAAATATAGGGTCAGGTCCGCCATCTCATAAGAGCTGATCTCGCTCCCCAGGTTATTGACGAATTGCGTGGCATCCATCCTGCCGACCAGGTTGTTCAGGTTGTCATACAGGGGATTCCCGTCCACCGTGATCTCCACATAATCCACATTCTCCACCTGCGTCAGGGAACACACCAAGGCCGCCCGCACCAAGACCTCCGTTGAGGGGCTAAGCTCCTTATATGCCGCATCCATGTTCAATATCAGAGTATCATTGTCCAGCCGATAATCCAGCAGTTGGAAGCCCATGCCGAGCGGAGCCTTATATTCCAGCTTCGACGGCATCGTGGCAAGGCACCATAAGATTTCCTGGATCTGATCCTGCGTATCTGATGACTGCATCTCATAATCGCGCACTTCCACTTTCGTCTCCGTGCTGCCCACATAATAGATTTCGTAAATCCTGGACGGGTCCGCTTCCTCCTTGCCGCAGCCTGCGGCAAAGAGCATACAGGCCAAAGCCGTCATCAGGCCCCACGCTATTTTTCTTCCCATCAATGCTTCCCTCCGCTTTCGGACGCTTGCAGCGGCCGACCGCAGCCTTATTTTTCATTTCCTTTTGATAAAATATAGTTGATCGGTATCTTCACTACAAAGCTGGTGCCGACCCCCTCCGTGCTCGTGACGGTAATCGTCCCCCGGTGCATCAGGACCGCGTTCTTCGCGATCGCCAGGCCTAGGCCCGTGCCGCCGATCTCCCTGGAATGGGACTTATCCACCCGGTAAAAACGCTCATAAATCTGGGGCAGCGCTTCCTCTGGAATGCCGATGCCGGAATCGCTCACCTTAAGCGTAAAGAACTGATGGTCCGCATCCAGCACCACCTTTACCCAGCCGTGCTCCTTGTTGTATTTGATCGCGTTTTCCACCAGGTTGGAAATGACCAGCGTCAGCTTCACCTCGTCCACTTCCGCCAAAACCTCGCGGTTGCTTTCAAACACCACTTCCACGTCACGTTTGCGCGCGATCGGGCGGAGCCGCTTTAAGATCAGCTCCGTCAGCTCGTTGATATTGACATAATTGATATCCATGATCTGGAGCTTCTTGTCCATCTTTACCAAAGCCAACAGATCCGTAATGATCTTGTTCTCCCGATCGATCTCCGAGACGATGTCCTCCATGAACTCCCGGTATAATTCCACCGGGACGTTTTCCTGCGTGATCAGGGAATCCGCCAAAACCTTCATGGAAGCCATCGGCGTCTTTAATTCATGGGACACGTTCGCCACGAACTCCTGGCGGGAGTCGTCCAGCACCCGCTTGCTGCGCAAAAGCTGGTTGAACGCGTCTATGATATGCACCGTCTCCACATATTCCGGCACGGAAATCGCCTCGTCGCTGTAGCCCTCCTTGACCTCGTTGATGGCTTCCGTCACCTTGATGAAAGGACGGGTCAGGGCATAGGAGAGGATCAGCGCCAGGGAAACCACTACCATGATGACGATCATTTCGATGATCAGGGACTGGCGGTACAATAAAGCCATGGTCTCGGTAATGCTGTCGCTGGATACGCTGGTCAGCATCACGCCCCTGATCACGCTGACACTTTCTTCGGGAGCGTCTTCCGGATGGACCGTATAAATGATGGGCGTGGTCATTTCGATATAACCGTTCCGGTCGTCATAATTGAACAAACGCTCCCCCTGGAAGCATTTGATCACTTCTTCGGAAATGATCGTCTTGCCCTCGCTCAAGTTATAGGTATCCCGTATGATGTTGAAATTGGAATTGATAATGAGGATCCGCCCGTCATTCATTCCGGACAGCATCTCCAGCTCCGTGTCGATGACGTTCTTGTTCGCGATGGTCTGCTGGTCCGTCAGCTGGTAATTCTCCAGGTAATTGTTCGTGACCAGATGGTCCGCGATGGTGGTGAGCTGGTCCTGGACCGTTTCCTGGCGAAGCTGGACCGCCCGCTCCTCATAGTTTTCCACGATGGCATACCGCATCAGGATGCCGGGAAAAATGCCGATGAGCAGGATGATGACGAAAATACGGCTCCTTAAGCTATGCAGCCTGATGAACTGGTACAAGTATTCCTTAATCTTTGTCAGCATGTCCGGCTCCGTTTATGAATTCAAAAAGTAATAACCGACGCCCCATTTCGTGTGGACGTACTTCGGCTCGCTGGGGTTTGCCTCGATCTTCTCCCTTAGCCTTCGGATATGCACATCCACCGTCCGCACGTCTCCCGGATAATCAGCGCCCCATACCAGCTTAAGCAGGCCCTCCCTGCTATAGACCTTGTTGGGATTCAACATTAATAGCTCCAATACCTCAAACTCTTTGGCGGTCAGCCCGACTTCCTGTCCCTCGATATAGGCCCGCCTTCCCTCGCAGTCCAGCTTAAGCCCGCCGCTTTCGATGACTTTCACAGGCTCCCCGGAACTCTTCCTCGGGTCGATCCTGCGCCAGATCGCCTTGATGCGCGCCTTTACCTCCAAAATGTTGAACGGCTTGGTAATATAGTCATCCGCCCCATATTCCAGCCCCAGGATCTTGTCCATGTCATCCCCTTTTGCCGTCAGCATGACGATCGGGACATTGGAAAATTCCCGGATCTGTTGGCATACCTCGAAGCCGGACAGCTTCGGCAGCATCACGTCCAATAGGATGATGTCATATTGCTTCTCCTGCGCCATGGCCAGCGCCTCTTCCCCATCGTAAGCGCAATCCACTTGCATGTCATCCTGTTCCAGGCTGAAGCGGATCCCCTTTACGATCAGCTTCTCATCATCCACTATTAGAACTCTCTTTTCCGCCATCTTCCAATCTCCTCCATGATTTTGCTTCCTGTCAAAAAAAGATGCGCCTTAAACCGTGATCAGGCTTTTCAGCTTCTCAAATACACTATCCTTGATGCCCGGCACTTTCATGATGTCCTCTATCGTCCCAAAGGCGCCGTTGGCTTCCCGGTACGCGATGATATCCCCGGCCCGGCTGGCGCCGATGCCCGGCAGCGTACACAACAAGGCGCTGTCCGCCGTGTTGATGTTCACCAGACCGCCCTGCCCGCCCCCACCGTCCTGCGCCATAAGTCCCGGGCTTTCGTCCAGGGTGGGAATATAAAGCTTCTCCCCATCAGACAAGGGTGCCGCGAGATTGACATAATCCGCGTCAGCGTCTTCCCGCATCCCTCCAGCCGCCTCCACGCCCGCTTCCGCACGGCTGCCTTTCGGCAGCGCCACGACGCCTGGTTCCTCCACAGCGCCGCAGACGTAGACATAAATGACCTCCTCTGCCAGGGCTTCCGCACCAGATGCGGATGACCCGTCGGATGCCTCCTCACCGGTAGTAGATGACCCTCCCGATGCGCTTGTACCGGTAGGCGAGGTCGCACCGGATGCGCTTGTGCCAATAGGCGACGATCCGTAGGATGCCTCCGCTTTCCCGCCAGCCCCTCCTTGCGCTTCTCCAAGACCATCCAAGTGATAAAGGTCTTCCTCTCCGCGCCCGCATCCCGCAAGCAGGCATGCCAACAGGATCCCTACGGCAAAACACGCGCAAAACGCCGCCCGGCATCTCCTGCCAGACGAAATATCATTCTTCTTTCTTACATTTTCTCGCATAGTTCCTCTCTCCTTTCCATACGCGGCCAAGCACTTGAAAGCCAACGCCTTAAGAAGAGCAGGAATGCCTCCCTATACCTCTTCATTGTATATGAAAGCCCGCCAATTTACAAGTCATTTTCCGCAAAAACCTAAGCCGTTTTTCCGCCGGACGTCCTGCAGGAAGATTCTGGAGGCCAGGTTGGGGACCGGCCAGGGAAAGCCCCCGGGGATATGCCGGGCAAGTCCCGGAACCTGCCAGAAAAAGCCCACGGGAACGTGCTGGGCAAGGTTGGGGACCGGCCAGGTCCTCCCTCATCCAGGCCTCCACGCAAAAAGCCGGGCCTCTCACGAGGCCCGGCTCTCTAAGCAGCCCAGATGCGCTGCCGTTTCTTATAATCCATATTCCTGCATGATGCCCTTAAATTCTTTAGAGTCGGAGAAACCTCTTAACACTTCGTCACGGCTTGCCCCGCCTTCAAGCCTTCCGACCCAGTCGACAAGCCCGGCATCATCATATTCCCGCCCTAAGAACGTACGGTACAGGATCTTCACATAATCTTCATTCCCATAATTCTTTCCCTGGAATTCCCCAGAATGGAAAAACCCTGTCGTCGCCACGTACTCCGCGGAGACCTCGCCGCGGGCGATCTTCCCAGACCAATCGTTCAAGCCGTCCAGGTCGGGCGTCCTGCCCAAAGCCTTATCGTAAAGACGATATACGAACATGGTGGCTCCAGCGTTCAAATCCCTTCCTTCGGTCAACGTGATGCCGCCCCTTTCAATCCCATAGCTTTGGCAAATGCCGCCAAACTCTGGGGATTCCGCGAAGCCCCTGAAGATAAATTCCCTGGATAAGCCATTGTTCAGCTGATTCTTCCAGTCCTCCTTGCCTGCCGCGTCCGCAGCCCTATTTAAGAACACCGTATAGAGCATGTCCAGATACTGGTCGTCACTTGTCGCCTTATCCAGGTATTCGTCGCTGAACACGAAGCCCCGGGCCACCTGTGCGCCGCTTTCATCCCCGTCCGCCAGGCGCATGCTCCAATCCAGCTTGCCATCCTCGTCCGAAGCCCTGCCAAGCGTCTGTGTATACATCCTCTCCACGAAATCATTGATGCTGCTGTACTGGGCGTCCGTCACAGGCGTCCTGCCCGCATAGTCAGCCGCCCGGAACACATTGATATCGTACTTTAAGGACACTGCCTTGCCGGTCAGCAAACTTTCCAGCCCATTGACCTCCACCGTATATTTCCCGGTAACGGAAAACTTTTCATAATCATGTCCGAAGCCAAGGATCAGGCAATTCGGCAGACCATAGTAGCTGTTTTCAACAGCAAAATATTTCTCCCACGTCTTCGGATTGGAATGGTAATCCGCCTGGGAAAATTCCTCTACGGACCCATCCGGGGCTGTCACCTTGACCGTGACCTTCGCCACATCCCCGCGAACATACTTATCACTGTTGAGCGTGATGCTCCATGCCATGTCTGTGCCTGCGCCCATAAGCTCCACAGGGAAATTCCCGGAAGAAGGCCAAGACACGAAATCCCAGTCAAACAGCTGCGTTAAAGTAGAAAAATAATCATCGCCGAAAACCTTGCAGGCAAAATAGTTCCTATATGTGCTGTTCGGATTTTTCGCCCCGCCGAACCCAATCTTCGTCCCTTGCGGATTTAAAATCCACCTTCTATGTCCCAACGACTGCCGGTTGCTGTTGCCATAATCAGTGATATAAGAGGTGATGGACTCGCCAACGCCCCAATTCCCTGCGCAAAGATTACTGCTGGACGCGGCATTGTATCCTCTCATATAAAAATCATCATCCATGCCCGTAGGCTTAGCCGGAGTATGGCTTACGCCCTCTCCCAGGGCCGCCAACACGACCGCCGCATACTGCGATTCCGTGGTCCACTGCGGATCTTCCACCATGTCAAGCACTCCGGCGATCCTGCGGTACATATTCACGTACTTAAGCCCCTCCGCAATACTGCTGGCCGCAAGCTTCCCTGTCGTATAGGGCGCTGAAAGGCTGGGCTCCGTCTCAAGCGTAAGCGCCATGGAAGAGTCCTTCGCATCCTGGTATAGGTTAGCGATCTCCGTCTTGGTAAGCGGCCTTTTCTCCAGGTTCCCGCTCCGTTTGGCGACATCCTTGGCCTCGTAATAGGCCGCCTGTACCAGCCCATCCCCAGATCCGTCCTCCGCATAAGCCACCGGCTCCCCCAGGCCGACCTCCGCTTCATCCGCGCTTGCCGCGATCGGACAAGCGAACAGCAAGAACGACATTACAGCAGAACATAAAACCATCCACCTCTTTTTCATTTGAACCTCCTATGAAACTTCTTTCGTTATCAAGTGGCTTCCATTATAACGGAAATGCTTCCAAAAAACAAGAGGTTCCTTTTCATTCTTTTGACGTATTTTTTTCATTCATAAAGCGTACAATGCCCATATGGACCGCCCAGGCAAGGCGCTCTTTATAGGAATCCGTGCAAAGCTTTTGCGCCTCATCCGGGTTAGACAAAAAGCCGCACTCCACGATGACGATCGGCGTCCCGGTCTTCTTAAGCAGGTAATAGCTGTCGTTCTCCTTGACCTGCCTCTTATTTTCAGGATCGACCTTGGAAACCAGCTCCTCCTGGATCCTTTGCGCCAGCCTTTTGCCGGCGGCGCTGCCTGTATAATAAAAGACCTGCGCCCCATGGACATATTCCTCGGGATAGCTGTTCTGGTGGATGCTTACGGTAATGACGGGGTCCGCGTCCTCAATCAGCTCGATCCGCCGCTTCATGTCCTGCACCTTTTTATTAGGCGCATCCTCATCATACAGCCCGGCGTCAGAATCCCTGGTCAGCGCCACCCGGAAATCCTCCGCCTCTAAGAACTGCTTGAGCAAAAGGGCGACCTCCAGGTTCAGGTCCTTTTCCAAGGCGCCGTTGACCCCCACCTTTCCAGGATCGTCTCCCCCATGCCCGGCGTCTATCATGATAAGCGGCTTTCCTTTCCCCACTGCCACCTCCGCGTTATCCGCCGTCAATTTATAACCGGCCGCTTCCCTGGCCGCGGCCAGCAGGGAAACCACCAAAAGCATTCCCATGAGCATGGACAAAAGCTTCTGTTCAAAATCGTTCATCGTACCTCGATCGGGTGCTTTCTAAAGCACGCCGTCTCTTTCCTTGCACTATCTATATGAACACAAGCCCGTCCTTATTATCACGTCATTTTAAATAATCCTCGATCAAAGACCAAACCTCGGCATTGCCATAGCCTAAGCGCCATACAGCCACTCCGCCGATCTCGTTCATCGACATCAGGTTGAGCTTCACCGCGATGGAATCCGCATCCTCCAGCCAAGCCTGGCAGAACGTGTCCCCCTCCGTCCATTCCGCATAATTCTGGCAGGTCGCCTCATCCCAGACGGGAGTGATGTCATGGCTTTCCACATAGTCCTCCACATCCCGTATCCGTAAAGCCTCGCTGCTAAGCCCTGTATCATCGGTCTTCCAGACGCGCCAATAGAACGGAAGGGCATTGACCAGCTTCTCGGCAGGCACATCGGCAAGCCCTAAGCGGATGCCGTCCCCCACGAATTCGATGCTCGCCACGCTTCCTGCCTCATCTCCCCCTGCCCAGTGCTCGTCATAACCCATGATGATGACATAATCCACCACCTTGCCCTGCACGTCCATACGGTAATAGCTCCGATAGCTATAAGGCACATAATCATCCACCGACAGCGTAAGCCCCGCCTGGTGGCTTTGCTGGGAAAGCTCCCGCAAAAACTGGGCAAAATGCTCCCCGCAGTCTTCCGAAACCATTTCAAAGTCAATGTTGATCCCATCGAGCCCTAGCTGGGCCGCTGTAGACATGATCCCGTCAATCAGGGCGCGGCGGCTTGTGGAAGAAGACAAAACGGCCAAAAGGTCAATATTGGCCTCCGGCGTCTCATTCTGGTAATTGAAGTCGTCCAGGACGCCCCATACCTTAAGCCCCATGGCATGCGCGCGCTCCACGTAATCCTGGCTCGCCAGGCTGCGGAAGCCGCCCATATTGTCATTCAAGCTAAACCAGGTGGGCGCGACCACGTTCATGCAGGGCGCCCCCGCCGCCAAATCCTCTAGGGATTCGTTGCCGGAGGCATTGCCCATGGAATGCCACCCCAGGCACACCTTCCCTCCCAGGGATAGGAACGCCTGCTGCGGCTCCACATAATCCGTGACGGCTTCCTCCTGCTGCGTCTCGGCCTCGGATTTGGAAACATGCTCCAGGCGCTTGTTCTCCACATAGCCGATGAGGGAATCAGCGGTCTTGATCCTGCTCCAGTCTTGCGCCACTTCCAGGACCTCCACCGGATCCCCTTTTGCCAGGTCACAGAGGATCGGGCTCTTCGCATCTGCGTTCAAACGCGCCGCAGTGTCCCTGTTTACGGCATCCACCTGCTTGACGCCCCATTGGGTGTAGACCTGGACATGGTAATCATATACGTCCGCCGTGAAGTTCGCAAACTGCTTCAGGTAGTCCGCCGCATAATATAATTCGTCCCCTTCCCTGACTACGGCGGCATAGCCCAAATCCCGGTTCGATGGCGCTTCCGCCGCCTGGCAGGGGATCTCTTCCTGGACGGTGGAGCCCACCTGGACGCTTAAGGTAACGGCAGGGGAAGTATAAAGCACCACTCCCTCCGACAGATTGGCATAAAGGTCGTCCGTAAAATACTTCCGGACCGTTTCCTGGCTAAAATAACAGACCCCATCCCGAAGCAGGGCCTGGTCCTCCAGGATTTCGTCCTGGAGCACGATCGCCAACCGATCCTCGCTTACGCCGAAATATGCCCTAAGGTCGACCCTGTCGTCCGAATAAAAAAATTGCTCCAGCAGCCCATCATTGATGGCGATGGCCCCAATGACCACGATCAGGGCCAGCGCGACCAGTACAGGTATGATCCTTCGTTTCATGTTTCCCAACCTTTCCGTCTTCCCATGAGTCTCTTTCGCTTCGCGCCCTGCCGGAAAACACCTGCCGGGCGGTCCCCTCCATTATAACAGACAATCCTTTTCCAGTCATTATCCATTTTTACTTTTTTAACGCTTTTTGCGCTTTTTGCGATCCTTTATTGCTTTCCGGGGCATCCGTCCGCGGGCCCGCCGATATTTTGGCACGGCCCCAGGATGGATGCCCCTTACGCCCGCACGCCTGCTTCGCATAGGGAGGCGCCCCATACTCTGACCGCGTTCCTTTCCCCGCCTGGACCAAAAGCTTTGTGATATATAAATCCCCGGGTACATATAACAGTAATGGCAAGCGTACATGCGTTTCATAAGGCTGCTTGCGCCTGCGCCATGATTTTCCATAAAAATGCCGGCTAAAATGAATGAATTGAATGAAAACGCAACTTTAGGTGGATAATACAACCGACAAGCACGAGTGCCTGTAAGACATCCTCTTTCGATATAAAGCCCTCTTCCAAGGATGAGATAAAACGATTCGTTCCAGAACGGGAAGCCGCGCAAGCGCCACTGCCTTCCCAAAAACAATGTTACCTTGATAAAGCCAAATGGAAAACCGAAACCTGCCTCCTCCCGGCACGGATTGGCGCAAGGCCTCGTAGGGATATTATATGCCACCGCGCCTATTCTTGGCAAGCTTTATTTGACAAGAAAATATTAAAAATTATTAAACTTGAGGTCTGCCTATTGACTAAAAAGCACGGAGGGCATACT
>CANPWC010000075.1 GCA_947581905.1 uncultured Acetatifactor sp. | reverse complement strand
CCCGCCAGAAACCAGGACCACTACCCTCAGCATACCGTTACCCCTTTTTCCCCGGCTTCGCAATGGCCCACCAGGTATGCGGCTTCACCGGCCGCCCGGATGGCTTCCATCGCCTTGTCCGCGTCCTCGCAGCGCACGGCCAGCACCATGCCCAACCCCATGTTATAGGTATTGTACATCACTTTTTCCTCAATCCCGCCCTTTGACTGCAGCATGCCAAAGATCGGGGGCACCGGATAGCTGTCCTTGCGCAGGATGGCACGGACGCCTTCCGGAAGCATCCTGGGGATATTCTCATAGAAGCCGCCGCCGGTGATATGGCTGCAGCCTAAGATCGTGACGCCTGCCTCTTTCACGCCGCGCAGGGCTTTCACATAAATCTTCGTGGGCTTAAGGAGCGTCTCTCCCAGGGTAGCCCCTAATTCCTCATAATAAGTCCCCAGGCTTTCCTTGGTCATCTCGAACACCTTGCGTACCAGGGAAAAGCCATTGGAATGCACGCCGGAAGAGGCTATGCCGATCAAGGCGTCCCCCTCACGGATGTCGGCCCCGGTGATCATATCCTTGGCATCTACCACGCCTACCGCAAAGCCCGCCAGGTCATACTCATCCTCCGGATAGAAGCCAGGCATTTCCGCCGTCTCCCCGCCCACCAGGGCCGCGCCGGACTGGATGCAGCCATCCGCCACGCCTTTCACGATGGAAGCGACCTTCTCGGGATGATTCTTGCCACAGGCGATATAATCCAGGAAAAACAGCGGCTCCCCGCCGGCGCAGGCCACATCGTTGACGCACATGGCCACGCAGTCGATCCCGACCGTGTCATGCTTGTCCATTAAAAAAGCCAGCTTCAACTTGGTTCCCACGCCGTCCGTCCCGGACAAAAGGACCGGCTTCTCCATGCCCCGGATGGAATCCAGGGAAAACGCCCCCGAAAAGCCGCCCAAGCCGCCCAGCACCTCCGGCCTCATGGTGGCGGCCACGTGCTTCTTCATCAGTTCCACCGCTTTATAACCGGCTTCAATGTCTACTCCGGCATTCTTATAATCCATGCTTTTGCTTCTCCTCTCAGTCGTCACTTTTTATCCGCCATATAAGCATGGCAGCCAATCTCGCCAAGCCGCGCGTCTTTCTGCTCCACCTGCATGGCAAGCTTGCGGCTGTATGCCTTAAGCCGCTCAAGCAGCTCCTCGTCAGAGGTGGCCAAAATCTTCGCCGCCAACAGGCCGGCGTTCAAGCCCCCGCCTATCGCCACCGTCGCCACCGGGATCCCGGACGGCATCTGGACGATGGAATACAGGGAATCCCTACCCCCTAAGGAAGTGGTGTGCATCGGGATGCCGATCACCGGCATCGGGAAGATCGCCGCACACATGCCGGGCAGATGGGCCGCCATGCCCGCGCCGGCTATGATCACCTTGAACCCTTTCTCCTCCGCGCTCTTCGCATATTCAAAAAAAGCATCCGGTTCCCTATGGGCGCTGATGATCCTCATCTCATAGGAAATCCCCAATTCCTCCAAAATATCCGCGGCTTTCGCCATTACGGGCATATCAGAATCGCTGCCCATCACAATGCCGACCTTAGCCATCGCCCTCTCCCTTCTGATATCAATATCTTGTGTCATGAAACGCAAACTAACCCAATTTCTAGTTTACTAAACTTCTTCCAATCATGCAACCCTTTTTTCACACATTTCTAGGAAATCGTCCCATCTTTTTCTTCCAGCCCGTACTCTTCCCTTAACGCGCGCGCTTTACGGCAATATTTTTCCCAAAGCTGGCGCTGCCCGTGGGTCAGGCGCAGGGACTGGGGCTTATTGGCCAAGCCAGGACAAGACGAGGCCCCAGCGGATGCCGCTTCCCCCGAGGGATGGACGGCCCGGCGGCCTGCGGCCTCCTGTTCCAAAGCCGAACGCAGGACCTCCAGTTGATGACCGGCGAAGCCCCTGTCCCAAAACAGGGCGAAGTCCTGCCAGTGGTCATAAGCCGGCCGCCCCAGCCCGCGGGCTTCCTCCTCCATATGTTCCGGCCACAGCCAATCCCGCTCCAGGATGCTCCTGCCGGACCCTAGCCCCGGCAGGCAGGCATAATCCCAGGCGAACCAATACACGCACTCCCTAAGCTCCTTTGCCTCGGGAAGCCCCTTGTTTTCCTCCCATTCATAAGAAAACAGGGCATGGACCTGTGAGAAAAGCTCCATGCGGACCAGCATTTCCTCCTGCCGCCCGGCGGACGCATATCCCCGCAGGCTTCCCATTTCATAGGATAAAAAGGAAAGGACCTGCCCTAAGTCCGTTCCAAAGCGTGCCACGGCGAACGCCGGGTCGGCATAACTTCCTTCATAATCCTCCCAGGCGTCTTTCTCTTCCAGCAAGGCCTGCCCCTCCGGCACATCTTTCCTGCTTTCTTCCAAGGAACGCGCCGCCAGAAGAAGCTTTCGTCCCTCCACATGAAAATAAGCTTCTGCCTCAGGATGGCCGAATGGCTCCGAAGCCACCTCATACACCCTCTGAAGCACCAGCTTATAACGCTCTTGTATCAAATTTGCCAACTCCCGCGCTTCTTCCATGCTCCCCTCCTGCCTGCCGCCTTAGGCCCCATCCCTGCCAGCCTTGCGGCCTTTCGGCCGGACCGCCAGGGCGGCGCTTTCCTGAACGCTTTTTGCCTGCCGCTTTCTCACAGGCCCATGTACACCACGAAGCCGACCCCCAAAAGCGCTAAGAGGTTAAACAGGATGCCCAACCAGGGAAACAGCTTGAAGGTCTCTTTCTCCTTTACGGAAACCAGACCCAGCGTAAGGCCGATCAAGGAAAACGCGACCGCCAAAAGCCCCGTCACCCCATAACCTGTGGGCACGTCCCCCGCCTTGCGATAAGACAGGTAGACCACGATCCCCAGGGAAACGGAACTGATCAAGCCTAAGGCCGTTGACAAGACCGCCTTTTGAGAATGCCTTTTATCCGTAAAAATGTAATTCTTCTTCCGAGCCATCCCTACTCCCTTTTAGAAACACCTTAAGCCGCCGGACTTCAACCCTTTCGTCCGGCGGCTTCTCCATCCCGGCGCGAAAACAAAGGCCTGCATCAAAGGCTTTCCGCGCTGCTTAAGATGCTTTCCCTCTTTAACGCCCTTGCCAACTTAAAACAAAAGCTTCGCCTTGCCCGCAAGCAGCCTCGCGCCGCTTACGATCAGCAAAATGCCGCAGGCCAACCCTGTAACGAGCGTGACCACGCCCAAGACGATGTTCACCGCGCCAGTGCCGCCCATGATCTTATAGACTTTCTCTTCCATTTCCCTAACCCCCTTCGTTATGCGCCATAAACCGCATAATATTCATCCAATGCGGTTTTCAAGGCATCGTCAATATATATTTTGCCCCGATACGGCCGATTATATAAATGCTCCACCACTTCCGCCATCGTGACGATGGACCTGGCTTCAATCCCGTACTTCTCCTTAATCTCGGCCAAGGCGCTGACCTGTCCGCCAAGCCCTTTTTCCATGCGGTTCAGGGATACGATCAAGCCTTTGACCTCCACTTTCGCCTGCGCCGTCAGGATAGGGAACGTCTCCTCAATGGACTTGCCGGAGGTCGTCACATCCTCGATCATGACCACACGGTCCCCGTCCTGCAGCTTGCTTCCTAATAGAATGCCCACGTCGCCGTGGTCCTTTACCTCCTTGCGGTTGGAACAGTAGCGGACCTCTTTCCCATAAAGCTCGCTATACGCGATAGCCGTGGCCACGCTTAACGGGATTCCCTTATAAGCCGGCCCGAACAACACGTCGAAATCGTCCCCGAAGCCCTCATGGATGGCCGTGGCATAATATTCCCCCAGCTTCTTCAACTGCGCGCCGGTCACATAAGCGCCGGCGTTCATGAAGAACGGCGACTTGCGTCCGCTTTTTAAGATGAACTCGCCGAACTTTAAGACCTGGCTGTCCACCATGAACTCTATAAACTCTTTCTTATAATTTTCCATCCTAATCCTCCCTATCCCTTGCCCTTACGGCCGGGACGCCAAAGCCTGGGCAATATCTTCCCGCATGTCGACGACGGCGGCGCGGGCCGCGTCCGCATAGCCCTCCTCGCCATAGCGGGCGTATTTCTCCTGCTGGTAGGCTGCTATGATCCCCCGGGAGGAATTCACGATGGCGCCAAGCCCATCCTCCTGGAAGAAGTGGACCAGGTCAGCGCCCTTGCCGCCCTGCGCCCCATAACCCGGCACCAGGATGAACGCCTTAGGCATGATCTTGCGCAGGACCCTGCCCTGCTCAGGGTAGGTGGCGCCCACGACGGCTCCCACATTGCTATATTCCGCACCCATGCACTCCACCCCCCACTGGGCGACCTTTTCCCCGACGATTTCATAGAGCGGCCTGCCATCCACCAAACGGTCCTGGAATTCCCCGCTGCTGGGGTTGGAAGTCTTCACCAGGATGAAAATGCCCTTCTTCTCTTCCTGGCACACTTTCAGGAACGGCTTTACGCCATCCGACCCCAGGTAGGGGTTCACCGTGGCGAAATCCTCATCAAAGGCGCTATATTCCTTGCTTCCAATACGGACCTTGCCCAAATGGGCCACGGCATAAGCCTCCGAAGTGGAACCGATGTCGCCGCGCTTCACGTCGCCGATCACGACCAGCCCCTTTTGCTTGGCATACTCGATCGTCTTATGGAACACGGCAAGCCCGGGAAGCCCGAACTGCTCATACATGGCGACCTGCGGCTTCACGGCGGGGACCAGGTCGCAAATCGCGTCGATCAGGCCCTTATTGTAGCGCCAAACCGCGTCGGCCGCGCCTTCCAACGTCTCTCCATATTCGGAAAACGCCGCTTTCTGGATGTACTGGGGAATCAGCTTCAGAGTGGGGTCCAAGCCTACCACGATCGGCGCGTTGGTGGACTTGATCCTCTCGATCAGATGATCGATCATAAATTCATCTCCTTCAAACTATCGGAATCAGGTCCTTGGCGGAGCCTGCCAGACGTAAAGCCTCCGCCTCGAACAAGGTCATCATACCATATCCGCAGGGGTCTGGTCAACCTTTGACAAGAAGGAATTTACGGGAAATTTCGGGGCAAAGGCAGGAATATCACATCTTCGTTTTTTCCTGTTGGTATTTTAGTTACATAGTTTAGATAAACTAAAATCAAGAGGATGCCGCACGGCATTTTTATTTGTCTCGTGAAGTGCAATTTCATTTTTTATGAAATACGGTACAATGGATTTCAAGGCTCGTGAAAAAACGCGAAAAGGAGGTGTGCGATGGATTTCGGGAAAGTTTTAAGGGGACTGCGCAAGGAAGACAACATTGGGCAGAAAGAACTGGCCAGTTATCTGAACGTATCCGTCAGCACCATCTCCAATTATGAGAACGGGGTGCACGCGCCGGACCTGGAGACGTTATGCAGGCTGGCGGACTTCTTCAAGGTTTCGGTAGATTTCCTGTTAGAGAGGACCGGATACAGGCACCCGCTCGACAGCCTGAACGCCAAGTTCAGTGACGGCACGGACGTCTGCGGGCTTGTGAACACCATCGTCATGCTGGAATCCCAAAAGCAATACGCGGTACGGGATTTCGTGGAATTTATGGCAAAGCGGGACCATCCCGGGACGGATCGCTGACCTGCCGCGCAGCCGGCACGGTGAGCGGTCTTTTTTTGCCGAAGCTATATTTTACTATGTATAAAATTACCATCCATATTTCCTAAAATTTTATTGATTTCCGCAATACATGTTTTCTTTTCCCTAAAATCATGTAAAATGTGATTTAGGTTACGTGAAATGTTCGGCTTGCTTGGGAGGACGGAAAATGAATTTCGGAAAGGTTCTGAGAGGGCTTCGCAAAGAAAGGAATATCGGACAGAAAGAGCTTGCGCACTACCTCAACGTATCCATCAGCACCATCTCGAACTATGAACACGGGGTACACGCGCCGGACCTGGAAACCCTATGCAAGCTGGCAGACTTTTTCAAGGTTTCCATCGACTACCTCTTAGAAAGGACGAAGTACCGGCACCCCCTGGACAATCTAAACGCCAAATTCAATGATGGCACGGACCTATGCGGGTTGGTGAACACCATCGTCATGCTGGAATCCCAAAAGCAGTATACGGTACGGGATTTCGTAGACTTCGTATCGAAGCGCTGAAGCCCCCACTCCTTCGTCACATAAGGGAACGGGCCAAAACCGTCCAAAACGGGCTACCGGGTCTTTAAGAAATCATATTCCCGCTTCGCCGCGGCGTCGTCCGGATAACTCTTCAAATAGGCCTCCATCAAAACCGCCGCCTTTTTAAATTCCCCCAGATGTTCATAAGCGACAATCTCATTATAGGACAAAGTCTGGATGATGTTGTTGTTTTCCACTTTAAGCCCTGCCTGGAAGGCATCCAGGGCTTTCTGGTACTCCCCTTTTTGTAATTCGCATAGCCCCAGCTGATTGTAAATTTCCGCATCCGCCGCGCCCGTCGCAAGGAACGCGTTGTATACGTTGGAGGCATAATTGTAATCGCCGGTCGCCTCATAAGCGCGCCCTAAATAAAGGTACGCTTCCGCGCTGCCGTCCTTGCGGGCGTCCTCCAACTCCTGGTATGCCTGCTGGTATTCCTCCAGGTAATAGAAAATGCGCCCCCGGTCAAAAGAGGTCATCCTGTTGTTATACTGCTCCAGGGTGGCGCGCAGGTATTCCTTTCCCACTTCTTCGCAGCCATAGTTGGCCAGGACCTGATGGATCTGGATCAGGCGGTCATAATTCTGCGGCTCCATCTCCACCACCTTATCGAAATCCCCTTTCGCCTCCTGCACCTTGCCAAGGCCCATGCGCACGTTCCCACGCAGGAAATAAGCCTGGGATTCCTCTTTTTTCATGGACAAAATGGCATCGTATGTCTGCTCCGCTTCGGCAAGCATGCCGTTCTTGGTATAAGCCGCCGCCAGATAATAATTCAGGTCATAATCCATCGGCTCCACCAAACCATGGCTTAACTGCAGGGATTCGGTAAAATACTGGATGGCCTGCCCATAATCCGCCAGGCCCATATACGCGATCCCCAAGCCCCGCGCAAGCTGCCTGGCGTCCTCGCCTGCCTCCAGACCCTGTTCAAAGCAGGAAACCGCTTCCTGGTAATTCAAGAGGCTGACCTGCTCCATGCCCCGCGCAAGGTTGTCTCCGGCAGAAGAACATCCGGCAAGCCCGATCGCCATAAGCAGCGCCGCTAAGCAAACATACCCTTTCCCACGTCCGTACATCGCATGACTCCTTCACATCTCGTTCATCTTCGCCAGCTTCGCCGCCTGGTCCGCGGCGATACAGGCATCCAGGATCTCGTCGATATCTCCGTTCATGATTTTGTCGATCTTGTATAGCGTCAGCCCGATCCTATGGTCCGTCACCCGTCCCTGCGGGAAGTTATAGGTCCTGATCTTCTCTGAACGGTCGCCCGTCCCGATCTGGCTGCGCCGCAGCTGTGCCTCCGCGTCGTGCGCCTTCTGCTGCTCCATGTCATAGAGCTTCGCGCGAAGCAGGGCGAACGCCTTGTTCTTATTCTGCAGCTGGGACTTCTCCGTCTGGCTGTAGACCACGATCCCGGTAGGGTAATGGGTCAGGCGCACCGCGGAATCCGTCGTGTTGACGCACTGTCCGCCATTGCCTGAAGCACGCATGACGTCAATCCGGATATCCTTTTCGTCAATGGCGATTTCCTCTACCTCGTCCACCTCCGGGATCACCGCCACCGTGACGGTGGAAGTATGGATCCTGCCGCCGGACTCCGTTTCCGGCACCCGCTGGACGCGGTGGACGCCGCTCTCATACTTTAACCTGGAGTAGGCTCCCTTGCCGGTGATCATGAAGTTCACTTCCTTCATGCCGCCGATCCCGATCTCGTCCATGTACATGGTCTCCACCTTCCAGCGCCGCCTCTCCGCGTAATGCACATATAAGCGGTAGATTTCCGCCGCGAACAGGGCGGCCTCGTCCCCGCCCGCGCCCGCACGGATTTCCACGATGACGTTCTTCTCATCGTTGGGATCCTTGGGCAAAAGCAGGATCTTAAGCTCCTGTTCCAGCCGCGCCGCGTTCTCCCGGCTCTCATTCAAGGCCTCCTTGATCATGCCGCGCATCTCTTCATCAGACTCTTCCTCCAGCATCATCAGGGAGTCCTCAATGTCCCTGTTGCATTTCTTATATTCCCGATAGGCCTCCACCACAGGCAACAGATCGCTCTGCTCCTTCATCAGCTTACGGAACCGCTCCGGATTCTGCGTCACCGTGGGCTCATGAAGTTCGCTCATGATCTCTTCAAACCGGATCAGCAGATCCTCTAATTTATCAAACATATCTTCCTCCATGATTGCCGCGCCAGGCAAGTCATCCGCAATAGGTCCCGTAGACGACCCTGTCCAAGCCGGCATAATCCCGCACGACCTCCACCTCAAGGAAGCCGGCCCCCTCCATCAGGGAACGCACGGCACAGGCCTGGCCCATGCCGATTTCCAGGAAAAGCATCCCGCCCCGTTCCAGGAAGCCTGTCGCCTGCGGAATGATCTTCCGATAAAAATAAAGCCCGTCCTCCCGACCATCCAATGCCATACGGGGCTCATGGTCCCGTACCTCCGGCATCAGGGATGGGATCTCCCCGGTGGGGATGTAGGGAGGGTTGGATACGATGATATCAAACTTTCCGTCCACCCCATCGAACAAGTCGCATTCCAGGAAGCGGGCCGCCCCCGCGTCCGTAAGGAGCCTGGCGGCATTCTCGGCCGCCACCTTAAGGGCAGCCCCAGACAGGTCCGTCCCCACGCCCGTACAGCCGTTGGAATAATGCAGGAGGCTTACCAGGATGCAGCCGGATCCGGTACATAAGTCCAAAATCCGCATGCCGTCGTGCAGCTGCTTCATGGCCTCCTCTACCAGGATCTCCGTATCCTGGCGCGGTATCAGCACATTTTCATCCACGGTGAAAAGAAGCCCCATGAATCCCTGGGTCCCCGTCAGGTGCTGCAAAGGGACGCGCTTCATCCTGCGCTCCGCCAGCTGTATCAGGCGCTCGCTGTCAGAGTTAGCCACCTCCCTGTCGCCATGCGCGAACAGGTCCCCTCTCTTGGTGCCGCAGACGTATTCCAACAGAAGCCTGGCATCCAGCCCGGCATCTTCCACGCCGGCGCTTTCAAGCTTCTGCTTCGTCACTTCATATAGTTCCTGATATTTCATGGATCCACCTCCGCCCACCGGCGCGGCCAAGCCGGGCATTCCGGCCTACCGGCGCGGCCAAGCCGGGCGCTTCATATGGGCGTCCCTTGTGATCTGTCCTCGGTCAATCATCCTCTTGCCGCGTGCTTTCCGGTATCTCATAACCGAAATTGTCATGCAGGTAAGTCTTCCAATCAAAGACCGCTTCCACGGCGGCGATCGCCACTTCCACCATGTCCTCGTCCGGCTCCTTGGTGGTCAGGCGCTGTACCAGCATGCCGGGCGCAGACAGGATCCTTACGAAAATGTTGTTGGAACGTCCGGCCAGGCGGATGATCTCATAGGAAATCCCAGCGATCACCGGCATCAGCAGGACGCGGTACAAAATCCTTTGCCATGGACTCTCCACCCGGATGAAGAAGAACAAGATGATGCTGACAAACAACACGAAAAAGAGGAAGCTGGTCCCGCACCTCTTGTGCAGCCGGGAGCTGCGCATCGCGTTACGGACCGTCAGGGGACGGCCCCTTTCAATGCAGTTGATGCACTTATGCTCCGCCCCATGGTAACGATACAGCCTCCGGATATCCTTCATCAGGCTGATGGCGCTCACATAGACAAGGAAGATCAGGATGCGGATGCCGCCCTCCAGGATCGTGACCAGGGAGCGGTTATGGATATAATCCGCAAACAGGGATGAAATATAATAAGGAAGCACCACGAAAATGCCAATGGCCAGGATGACGGAAATGACCGTCACGGCACTCATCATCAGCTTCTCCGCGCCTTCCCGGGTCACTCCCCGCTTCGCGTCCTGCGTCTCTTCCTCTTCCTCATCATAAAAGGATGCCGAAAACATCAAGCACTTATTCCCTAAGATCAAGGAATCCACGAAATTGAAAATGCCCCGGATGAATGGCACCTCCTTGATCTTCTTCCCATGCAGGACGCCCTGGTAATTCTCCAACTCCACCGCGATCTCGCCGTCCGGCTTGCGCACTGCCACGGCATAGCTCTCGCCATTTTTCATCATGATCCCTTCCAGCACCGCCTGTCCGCCGATGCCGGAATAACATCTGCTTTTTTTAGCCATCTGTTTCACCCCAGTCCTTATGGAACGAATAGAAAAGGTTGAGATATCACTACCTCAACCCCATCTTGACATCTTATTTGTTTACTATGCCGTATTTCCTATTGAACTTATCAATACGTCCATCGGTCCTTGCACTCTTCTGCTGGCCGGTATAGAACGAATGGCACTTGGAACAAACTTCTACGTGGATTTCTTTCTTCGTAGATCCTGTCACAAACGTGTTGCCGCAGTTGCAGGTAACAGTTGCCTGATAATAAGCGGGATGGATACCTTCCTTCATTGTTCTCACCTCTCTATGTTAAATTAATGTCCTTGTACGTTCGTCGTTCTCATCCTCACTGCTTATGGAACCACAAACAGCGGAATTATTGTAACACATCCCCTGGAAAACTGCAATATCTTTTTAAAAATTTTCTCACAGGAAACGGTTCTTCTTCACCATGGAGACGAACTCCCTGTTGTTGCGGGTATGGGAGAACATGTCCAGGATGCGGTCGGTCGCCTCATCCGGCTTCAAACCGTTCAAAGCGCGGCGCATGATATTGATGGCATCCAGTTCTTCCGGGTTAAGCAGCAGGTCCTCCCTGCGGGTGCCGGACTTCTGCAGGTCGATGGCAGGGAAGATCCTCTTCTCGGAAAGCTTCCGGTCCAGGACCATCTCCATATTGCCGGTGCCCTTGAATTCCTCATAAACGACGTCATCCATCTTGCTGCCGGTCTCCACCAGGGCCGTCGCCAGGATGGTAAGGCTG
>CANPWC010000074.1 GCA_947581905.1 uncultured Acetatifactor sp. | reverse complement strand
CGTCTTGTGTTTTACAGTAATATATTCAGTTTTCAAGGAACTCGAAAGGGGCAATACCTTTTGACGCCCTAATCATTATATAAGCTTGCATGAAGCTTGGTATAAGCTGTCGCTTAAGCCGGCCCGTGCCGGCTTCCACCTACATTATATACAGTTCTTCCTGAAAAAACAAATGGTAATTGAGAAATGGTACATTTTTTTATCCACGAATCCGCAAACGGCCCTTCCCACTGGAGAAATTAACAAAAAAATGTCAGGAAAAGTAAAAATTATATAAAAATTATGTTTTGATTTGGGAAAAAGCCACTTTTTTTTCGGCAATAAATATTCACTTTCTCTGAAGGTTGTGTTATAATGTTTGTACCATTATAGGTAGAAGGCAGGAAAACGGTCCGTGTAAGGCTCCCGGGACAAAATTTTGGGCGCGCAAGGAGCAAGGGGCCTTAAGGCGGGCCGGATGCCCTGCCGTATCGAGGTGATAACATGATTAAGAAAGAAATGATTGCCATGCTTCTGGCTGGCGGTCAGGGCAGCCGCCTGGGGGTGCTGACTTCTAAGGTTGCCAAACCCGCCGTTTCTTTTGGGGGGAAATACCGCATCATTGATTTTCCCCTGTCCAACTGTATTAATTCAGGCGTTGATACGGTGGGGGTCCTAACGCAATACCAGCCCCTTAGGCTGAACTCCCACATCGGGATCGGCATCCCTTGGGACTTGGACCGCAATATCGGAGGGGTCACTGTCCTGCCTCCTTATGAGAAGAGCGTGAACAGTGAATGGTACACCGGTACGGCGAACGCGATCTACCAGAATCTTGATTACATGGAAAGTTATCACCCAGATTATGTGCTCATCCTTTCGGGAGACCATATCTACAAAATGGATTATGAGGCAATGCTGGAATTCCATAAGTCCAAAGGCGCCGACGTCACGATCGCGGTCATGCCCGTCCCCATCGAGGAAGCGGGCAGGTTCGGCATCATGATCACGGATGGGGACGCCCGGATCACGGAATTTGAAGAGAAACCGAAGCACCCCAGAAGTAATCTCGCCAGCATGGGGATTTATATTTTTAACTGGAAGACCCTGAAGGAAGCGCTGGTCGCCATGGCGGACCAGCCGGCCCTAGACTTTGGCAAGCATGTCATACCCTATTGCCGCGACGCGGGTTCTCCCCTTTACGCTTACGAGTTTAACGGCTACTGGAAGGATGTGGGGACCTTAAGCTCTTATTGGGAGGCCAATATGGAACTCATCGACTTAGTCCCGGAGTTCAACCTCTACGAGGAATATTGGAAGATCTATACCAAGAGCGAGATCCTGCCGCCCCAGTACCTGTCGGCTGACAGCGAGGTGGAGCGTTGCATCATCGGGGAAGGAAGCGCCATCTACGGAAAGGTGTATAATTCCGTGATCGGCTGCGGGGTGACGATCGGAAAGGGCACGGTCGTTCGGGATTCCATTATCATGAACCAGACCTCCATAGGCGAAAGTTGCGAGGTAAATAAAGCGATCATAGCAGAAAACGTACAGATCGGAGACAAGGTCCGTTTGGGAATTGGCGAAGAGATTGACAACGAGGTTGCACCGCATATTTACGATCAGGGTCTGGTAACCATAGGGGAGAAGAGCGTCATACCCGATGGTGTCAGCGTTGGCAAGAATACCGTGGTCTTCGGCGTAACAAGCAAGGAGGACTATGAGGGTTCTTATCTTGCCGGCGGCAAATCATTAATTAAGGCAGGTGAATGACAGTGAGGGCGATTGGAATCATTTTGGCTGGCGGCAACAGCCACAGGATGGGCGAGCTATCCCGTCAGCGGGCAGTATGCGCCATGCCGGTCGCGGGTAGTTACAGAGGGATCGACTTTACCTTAAGCAACATGTCCAACTCCCATATTTCCAAGGTAGCTGTATTCACACAGTATAACGCGAGAAGCCTCAACGAACACTTAAGCTCTTCTAAGTGGTGGGACTTCGGGCGCAAGCAGGGAGGCTTATACGTCTTTACGCCTGCCGTGACAGCACAGAACAGCAACTGGTATCGGGGAACGGCGGACGCCATTTGGCAGAACCTGTCTTTCCTGAAAAGCAGCCATGAACCTTACGTCGTCATTGCTTCCGGCGACTGCGTTTACAAGCTGGACTTCAATGCGGTGCTGGAATACCACATTGAGAAAAAGGCGGACATCACGGTCGTGTGCCGTGACATGGAGCCCGGGTTCAATGTGGAAAGGTATGGAACGGTCACTTTGGATGCTGACTCGCACGTGACGGATTTCGAGGAGAAGCCGTTGTGTGCCAAGACCAACACCATATCCTGCGGCATCTACGTCATCCGCCGCCGCCAGCTGATCGAGATGATCGAGAAATGCGCGGAAGAGGATCGGTATGACTTCGTGAGGGACATCCTGGTTCGCTACAAGGAGCTGAAACGCATCTATGGGTACAAGATTCAAGGTTACTGGAGGAATATCGCTTCCGTGGAAGATTACTATGCCGCCAACATGGACTTCCTAAAGCCCGAGGTAAGGGATTATTTCTTCAGGCAGTATCCTGACATTTACTCCAAGGTGGACGACCTGCCGCCAGCGAAGTACAATGCCGGGGCGAAATTGAGCAACAGCCTGGTCTCCAGCGGCTGCATCATCAATGGCGTGGTAGAGAATTCCGTCATTTTCAAGAAAAGTTATATCGGCAATCATTGTGTGATTAAGAATTCCATCATCCTCAACGATGTCTACATCGCGGACAACACGCAGATTGAAAACTGTATTGTGGAAAGCCACAGTACCATCGACGCCAATTCTGTTTACCGGGGAGAAGACGGCGTCAAAGTAGTAGTAGAACGAAACGCACGATACATAATGTAGGAACTGGAATCCCGGTGCAAGACAAAACGATAGTTCAGTCGTACCTCCACGCACAGACTAGCACGATTTGACACAATTTTCGGGATAGTCGACTGAAGCACTTGTAAGTTGCTGTATCATTAGTAGCTGGACGGAGGTAAGAAGAATAACTGCATCCCCTCTGACAGATACTAAAATAAAGTTACATGGGGGTCATACGAATGCAGATTACAGATGTAAGAGTTCGCAAAATAGCGAAAGAGGGTAAGATGAAGGCTATTGTGTCGATTACCTTGGACGATGAATTCGTGGTTCACGACATAAAAGTAATCGAGGGTGAAAAGGGACTGTTTATTGCAATGCCCAGCAAAAAATCGACCGATGGGGAGTATCGGGACATCGCCCACCCCATCAACTCCGCGACGAGGGAGTTCATGCAGAGCATCATTTTAGAGCATTACGAGAAGGCGCTTGACGAGCCGGAGGAGCTGTAGGCAGGGCAAAATGAATTGGGAAAATGGCTAGATCGGTATGACATAATCACGGCCGGGGATGCGGAACGCGTCCCCGGTTTTAGATTGGGAAAGAAGCTCGATAGCTTATTAATCAATCGCGTAAACGCTCCGGGATAGGGATTAAATGCTTGATTATTTCGGGGGAGTTGTTTATACTGGAGGTTGGAAAAGCGAAAAAGGAGATCTTAAGAAGCTGCCGCGGGAGGGGTGCATGGTCCGCAGCGGCCCTATTGTGTTGCCTTTTTGGAGGGTGGGGACGCCATGGATGGGAAGCGTCCTGCGCATGCCTTGCCCGGAACGTTGTGGCGGCAATTTAATAAAGAAAGCAAGGAGAGCGGAAAGCGATGTTCATTATTGTAGGATTGGGCAACCCGACGAGGGAATATGAGAATACGAGGCACAACATCGGCTTCGATGTGGTGGAAAGGCTGGCGGGCAAAGAGGGCATCCGCCTGTTGGAGAAGAAGCACAAGGCCATCATCGGCAAGGGCAGCGTGGGAGGCGTGGGCGTGGTGCTGGCAAAGCCCCAGACTTATATGAACTTAAGCGGGGAGAGCGTCCGCGAATTGGTGGATTATTATAAGGTAGACGGGAAAACGCAGCTCGTGGTCGTATCGGACGACGTCAACCTGGAGCTTGGACAGATCCGTATCCGTAAAAAAGGAAGCGCCGGGGGCCATAACGGCCTTAAGAACATCATCGCCCAGCTGGGAAGCGACGAATTCATCCGTGTGAGGATGGGCGTGGGCGCCAAGCCGGAAAGCTATGACCTGGCGGGCTATGTCCTGGGACATCTGACCAAGCAAGAACGCCGGACGATGGATGAAGCGGCCGACGAGGCGGCGGACGCGATCCGCATGATCCTGTCGGACGGCGCGGACGCGGCCATGAACCGCTATAACGCCCGCCGCGAACCGACGAAGTAAGAGGCGCCAACCGTAGGAAGCCCCGTGCCCCGCGCCCCGCGCCGCGTATAGGCCAGGCAGGGCGGCAGGGGCCGCGGCAGAAAGCCACGGATCAAGAGGATCAGGAGGAGAGACATGCAGGCATTATTGGCCCCGCTGGGGGAGTTGGCTGAATTTGGAGAAATGAGGGACGCGATCTTAAAGGGGAAGGCGTCCGTGGCGGTGACAGGCTGCGTGGATTCCCAGAGGCTGCACCTGGCTTATGGGCTGTCCCAGGGCGTGACGGTCAAAGCCATCATCACCTATAGCGACCTGCGCGCCAGGGAGCTCTATGAGGAATACCGCTTCTATGACCATAACACCTATTTCTATCCGGCGAAGGATTTGATCTTTTTCCAGGCGGACCTCCATGGCAACCAGCTGACCAGGGAGAGGGTGAAGGTCTTACGCCGCGTCAGCGAGCGCAGGCCCCTGACCATTGTGACGACCTACGCGGCGTTCATGACGCCCCAGGTTCTATGGGACCAGGACCGCGACGTGGTCCGCATCCTTCGGGGCGGGGAGCTTAACCTTGACAGCCTTGCCCACAAGCTGGTGGACATGGGCTATGAAAATTGCTTCCAGGTGGAGGGGCCGGGACAGTTTTGCGTCCGCGGCGGCATCGTGGACATCTTTGACCTGACGGAGGAAAACCCGGTCCGCGTGGAACTGTGGGGGGATGAAGTCGACTCCATCCGCAGCTTCGACGTGCTCAGCCAACGTTCCATAGAAGAACTGGAGGGCTTTACCGTCTATCCTGCGGCGGAATTTGTGCTGGACCAGGACCGGATCCGTAAGGGCCTGGACCGGATCCATAAGGAAGCGGACCGGCAGGAAGAGGTCTTTTACAAGAAACATATGCCGGAGGAGGCCCATCGTATCGCCACCTCGGTGAAAGAACTGGAGGAACGGGTCCTTGAGCTTCGTTCCCTGGCCAACCTGGAAAGCGATATCCGTTATTTCTATGAGGATACGATGCCCCTGCCCGGACTGCTTGCCGCCTTGGGCGCGCCCACCGTCTTTTTCCTGGATGAACCTGCCAGGATCCAGGAGCATGCCTCGGCCGTGGAGTTGGAATTTCGGGAAAGCATGGAGCAAAGGGTGAGCAAGGGCCTCATCCTGCCCGGACAGATGAACGTCCTCTACAGCGCCGAGGAGGTTGCCGCCTGCCTGCTTCGTTCCCCTGTGGTCGCCCTGTCCACCATGGAGGCGAAAAGCCCCTTGTTCAAGGCGGATAAGAGGTTTGACCTGGAGACGAGGAACATCGCGTCCTACCACAACAGCTTCGAGACCCTGGTCCGGGACCTACAGGCTTATAAACGAGGGAAATACAGGGTCCTTTTGCTGTCCGGCTCCCGCACCAGGGCAAAACGGCTGGCGGAGGACCTAAGGGACAACGACTTGTCCGCGGTCTATTCCGAAGACCCTTACCGGGAGGTCCTGCCGGGGGAAGTGCTGGTCTGTTATGGGCATGTGAACAAGGGCTTCGAGTATCCTTTCTTAAAATTCGTGGTCATTGCGGAATCTGATATTTTCGGCGCGGAAAAAAAGAAGAAAAAGCGCCGCAGGTTTTCCGAGGGGCAGAAGATTGAGGACTTCAACGACCTTAAAGTGGGCGATTACGTGGTGCACCAGAACCATGGCCTGGGGATCTACCGCGGCATAGAAAAGGTGGAGATCGAGGGCATCGTCAAGGATTACCTGAAGATCGAATACAAGGATGGGGGGACCCTTTTCATCCTGGCAACCGGGTTGGACATGATCCAGAAATACGCTTCCGCCGACGCGGCGAAGACGCCGAAGTTAAACAAGCTGGGCACTAAGGAATGGGAGAAGACCAAGGCGAGAGTGCGCACGGCGGTGGATGAGGTGGCGCATGACCTGGTGGAGCTATATGCCATCCGCCAGCGGTCGGAAGGCTACCAATACGGTCCCGACACCGTCTGGCAGAAAGAGTTCGAAGAAATGTTCCCATTTGAGGAGACGGAGGACCAGGTCGCGGCCATCCGGGACACCAAGGCGGATATGGAGAGCCGTAAGATCATGGACCGCTTAATCTGCGGGGACGTAGGCTACGGCAAGACGGAAATCGCCATCCGTGCCGCCTTCAAGGCGGTGCAGGAAGGGAAGCAGGTGGTGTACCTGGTCCCTACCACCATCCTGGCGCAGCAGCATTATACCACTTTCGTCCAGCGGATGAAGGATTTCCCGGTGCGCGTGGACCTGATGAGCCGCTTCCGTACGCCCGCGGAACAGAAGAAGACCATAGAGGACCTGCAAAAAGGGTTCGTGGATATCGTCATCGGCACCCACAGGGTCCTGTCCGCCGACATGAAGTATAAGGATTTGGGGCTTTTGATCATCGACGAGGAGCAGCGCTTCGGCGTGGCCCATAAGGAAAAGATCAAGAAATTGAAAGAAAACGTGGATGTCCTGACCTTGACGGCCACGCCGATCCCGCGCACCCTGCACATGAGCCTGGTAGGCATCCGGGACATGAGCGTGCTGGAGGAAGCGCCCGGGGACCGGCAGCCCATCCAGACTTATGTGATGGAGTATAATGAGGAAATGGTACGGGAGGCCATCGTCAGGGAATTGGCCAGGGGAGGACAGGTTTATTATGTATACAACAGGGTGAACAACATCGCCGACGTCGCCGCGGGCATCTCTAGGCTGGTGCCGGAGGCGGAGGTGGCGTTCGCCCATGGGCAGATGAAGGAAAGCGAGCTGGAGCGCGTCATGTTCGACTTTATCAATGGAGACATCGACGTCCTGGTATCCACCACGATCGTCGAGACGGGCCTGGATATTTCCAACGTGAACACCATGATCATCCATGATTCCGACCAGCTGGGGCTTTCCCAGCTCTACCAGCTGCGGGGCAGGGTCGGCCGCTCCAACCGCAACGCCTATGCTTTTTTGATGTATAAACGTGACAAGCTGCTCAAAGAGGTGGCTGAGAAGCGCCTGTCCGCCATCCGGGAGTTCACCGACTTAGGCAGCGGCTTCAAGATCGCCATGCGCGACTTGGAGATCCGCGGCGCGGGCAACCTGTTGGGCGTGCGCCAGCACGGCCACATGGAAGCCGTGGGGTATGACCTTTACTGCAAGATGCTCAATGACGCCGTGAAGAACCTGAAAGGGGTGCCTGCCGCGCCGGATTTCGACACCGTGGCGGACTTGGACGTGGACGCGTTCATCCCTGGGGAATATATCGTGAACGAGGTGCAGAAGCTGGATATTTATAAGCGCATCGCGGGAATTGAAAACGAAAAGGAAAAGGATGACATGCGGGATGAATTGTTGGACCGTTTCGGGACGATCCCGCAGCCGGTGGATAACCTGCTTCGCATCGCCTTGATCCGCGCTTCGGCCCACAGGCTCTACCTGACGGAGGTAAAGGGCAAGAACGGGCGCATCACGCTGCAGTTTACGCCCGACGCCCAGGTGGACCCGAAGCAGATCCCGCCCCTTATCAGGCACTACGGGGACGACCTGAAGTTCACGGCTTATGGCACGCCGTATTTTACCTATCGTTATCAAAGGACCGGGCTGCCCCAAAAGGACGCCATGACCATCTTAGACTGCACGGAAAAGCTGCTGCGGGACATGGGGAGGCTTGTGGGCGAGGGGCAGTGAAGCTTTGCCATTGGCGGAAGGGGGCTTTTGCAGGATGTTTTTTTGTAGAGACGTCGTTCGAGGACATAACTATCGCCGTTCAAGGTCAAGGGGTAGCATTCCGGTAGATCCTTTGCTATAATTGGGATGGGACAGGGCATTGCAGGCCGTGTCTTTCGGGAAGGTGGCGCAGCGCCCTGCCTGGCGCCGCGGATGAAAGGGGAATGCTGTGAATGATGAGGATGACGATGGCGATTGTGGATGATGATGAGCCTTATAGTAAGCGTGCGGCGGAATTGTCCAAGAAGGTGTTTGCCGAAGCCGGCAGGGAATTGAAAGTGGAATGCTTCCAGGAGGTTGGGGATCTGGGGGAATATGACATATACCTCCTGGACATCGTGCTGCCAGGGAAGAATGGGTTGGAGCTTGCGAAAGAGGTCAGGAGCAAGTGGAAGGACGCTTATATCATTATGCTCACCAACCACGAACAATATGCCCTGTTAGGCTATGAGTGGCATGTATATGGTTATCTGTTGAAAACAGGCTTCGAGGACCGCCTGAAGCGGCTCCTTAGGGAAATCCTGGAGGAGACGGCTAACCGGTTCGTGTTCTATGAGATCAGGGATTCTGTCCATATCGACCGTTTCTGTGTCGAAGACATCCTGTACCTGGAATCGGAGGGAAAGTACGTCCGGTTCCATTTAAAGGACCGGGAATGCAGGGAACGCGCCTCTTTACGGGAAGCGGCGGATCGGCTGCCTGTACGGGATTTCCTCCAGATTGACCGGGGAACGATGATCAATATGAAATATGTAAGCGGATATCGGAAAGGACAGGTGGAACTTACGGGGGGCATCCTCTTGGCGGCCAGCGAGAAACGGACGGCGCAGATCCGGCGTAAGCTTACGAGGTACCTGGGAGGAATGACATGAATAAGATATGGCATGAATTAAATATGGGGTATTGGTCCATGGAGGTCTGGGCGGACGGCGTCATGGCATGGATCCTCATGCGGGCTGTGGCGGGACGGACACAGCCGATGCCGGACAAGGGGAAAAGATGGGCGGTAAGGATCGTGGCAGCGGCCATGACGGCATCTGTGGTTTATAACAATGCTATATATCCTGCGGTTTTGTATTCTTTCGCCATGACGGTTTTCCTGGCCCTTGTCGCCGCGGCGGCTGGACGCTTCCTTTATCGCCAGTCGGTCCGGGTTTCGTTTTTAAGGGCGTATTTGTTCCTGTTGCTTTGGTATATGACGGACTTCTTCCTGCAATATTTGATATACCTGTTCCGCTACGGCCTGGAGGACCGGTTCTTGTTCGTGCAGGTGGGGGACCATAGGGGCGCGTATTTGTTCGCGTTTGGCTTTTGCGGCCTTTGGCTCAGTCACCCCATTGTGGAAGGGATCCGCAGGCTGAGTGGCTGGTTGATGCGTAAGAAAGGGCTGGACTTCATCACGATCGTGGTCCTGGGAGGACTGTCATTATACTTCCAGGTGATTTATGCCCATTCTATCAGGGCGGGCCTTATTCAGGCATGGTTGGCCCTTATCCTGGCCTTGCTGTTGTGCGGCGCGGCGGCGCTCGTCCGGCGGCTGCGGGACAGCCGCAAGGAGATCCTAAGGCTGCAGGTCAAGATGTTGGAATCCAACTACCAGGGGCTTTTGAAGTCCTATCAGGAGAAATCCATCCTGATACATGATATGAGGAAGCACTTGGGGTTGATCAGGCAATGGGCGGTCGACAAGGACGCGGGGCGGATCATAAGCTATATCGACCAGATGTCCGGGGAAGCTGGGGATGGCGGGAACCGTGTCCGAAGCAACCAACCTGTGTTTGACCTGATTTTGAACAGCAAGGAACAGGAAGCGGGAGAAAAGGGGATTTTATTCCAAGTGGAGTGTGATTCCTGCGAGGGGCTGCAGGTCAAGGATTCCGACCTGTGCTCCTTGTTGATGAATTTATTGGACAATGCGATCGAAGCCAATGAGAAGATTGCGGATGCCGGGGAGCGGTGGATCCGTATGAAGTGTCGCAGGAGGGGGCGGCTCTTGTCCGTCTCGATCACCAATCCCGCCGTAGGGTTGCCGGGAGGGACGGCTGGAGGCCTGCCTACTACCAAGGAAGATCCCATCTTCCATGGCTACGGCCTGCTCAGCGTCCGCAAGGTGTTGGAACAATATGGAGGCCATATGGAGCACGAGGTACGGGATGGGAAGTTCTGCATCTCGTTCTTCCTGGAAGCGTTTGAGGAGATGGGTGAGGCGTAATGGAAGAGGGGAGGGAGAAAGCGAAGTTCGTCAGACTGTTGGGAATGGAAAGGTATGAGAGGATTTAAGGGCACGGGAAAAGGGAGGCAATAAGAGTTCGAGGTCAAAATCCTACCGTTTAAGGACAACCGCTTGAACCAAGCAGATCAACCTGCTACAATGATGTTATCGTCAGAGATGAAAAGGAAAGGTAGAAAATGAAGCAAGGGAAATGCCAGGCATTGGGTGTTTGGCTCCCTTGTTGGGTATTTTATTACCCTTTATTACTTATATGATATAAATATATTGACAATATATAAAATCATTTGTATGATTTTATTAAGGGAAAATATTCCTAAAAATATGGATAAAGATGTTTAAAGATCCATTGGAAGACGTCCCTGGGTAGAAAGGGATGCCAATTTACGGGAAGATTTACGGGAAAGATGGAAGTATCCATGAAAAATGGGAGGAGGGACGGACTGGATGGGGAAAAGGATGGGAAGCGCGACAGAGATGAAAGGCGAGCCGGAGAGGAAAAGCGAGATGGAAAGGAAAAATGGGACGGGAAATAAGGGAAAGGTCAGGAGGCTGTGGATTCCAAGGGTGCCAAGGGTACTAGGGAAAGGTTTGCCACGCCCCCTGTGGAGGCGCTATCTTCCATGCCTGCTGTGCCTGGCGCTTATGACCGCGCTCCCCGGCTGCGGCAAGGAAGAGCCCTTGCGGCGCGTCGGCGTGGATGGCTACGTGTATGTTACCACTTCCTTGCCTTGGGTCGCCTCGGGACAGGACCGAGAGGACGCGTCCAACCGCTTTGAGAACGTGTCCAGCCTGCGGGCAGTGGGGGATTGGCTGTACTACCTTTACCGTGG
>CANPWC010000073.1 GCA_947581905.1 uncultured Acetatifactor sp. | reverse complement strand
CTTTGTATAGCATCCATAACTCCCGGTATAATCAATCTTTCTTTGGGTTGAAATTATTTTTCATGAAACAACCCTGATCGCCGAATAACGGGGGTGGCCGCCTAGGGGATAAAATATTGCAGAGCCATCATCCTAAAGTCAAAAATATCCAACATGCCGCTTAAATAATCGGAATCCACCCCATCCAGTCCCAAAGCCCCATAAGCCGCATCGACCTCCTCCTGTGTGGCTTGATGGTAGTCTCCCAGGGAAGCATCCCATAGATATAAGGTTTCCACATAGCCGCCATAATCCTGGTCCGCTTTGCCTTCCGTTTTGGTTTTCCATACGGTCTCCCATTCTCCGGAAGCGTTCAGCCTCATTATCGTCTCATAGTGGGTTTCTCCATCCTCCCCGACAGAATTCTCTGTATAGCTGATAGTCCCTGTACCGGGATAATAATAATAGCCAACATTTCCCCAGATTCCATAGCTCCACTCGTCAATCAACTGCTTCAGCTGGCCATTACGCCAAGTATATACAGAAACCCAGCAATCATCCGGTCCTGTCACAAGCTCCGGAACCGCATCCCCATCCAAGTAAACCAAGCTGTATCCCCAATGGAACATCTCGCCATTTTCGCTATTCCAGTTGGCAACCTCTTCTTCCTGCTGCTTGATCAAATCCTCATAAGCCAGTGCCCAACCGTGATCCACCATGTCCACTGCGATATCCGTAATACTATACCCGTTGAAATAGCTGTCGGGATTCCTTTGAAGAATATAGGTTATTTCAGCCAATTTAAAATCACCTGCTTCTACAAGGTATACATAGCCGCCAAACCGTACGCTCCACCTTCCTCCGCCGATATATTTTACCTGATCGTCAAGAAGTTCCACGGAATAGAGAGGTCCATCCCCGTCCATCACGACCGAACCACAATCATACAGCCTGTCCTCAATGACACCGACACAACCATCATTATCCAGGATATCAATCTGTAAATTTTCTACTGACTGGATTTCCCTTTGCCGACCTGTGATCGCGTAGGCGATATACTCCAGCTGATCCGCCGTCAGCATCCAGCCTACCCAATATTCCGGATTATCCTGGTGTTCTTCATAGAGCCGCTGCTGGAGCTCCTGCCCTTTCGCTGGATCTGGATCCTCGAAATCCCCAAGCCCCAGGTTACACTCTGCGAAAAAGAGATCTACTACCTCTGAACAATCACCATTATAAAAATCATTTACCCAGGAGCCCGCAGCCTCTTGGGTCCCTCCCCTCAAATGCGTATTATAGCATAGGGTTTTTGTTGTAGCCTCCAACAAATTCTCGAGAAGCTCACAATCTCTCAGATCCAGTTCCCACTTGCTGTCCATCCACCAGCCCGTCTCACCTTGGCTGCCGTGCAGGGTCCCTCTCGACGTCACCTGTCCTCCCTCCAAACTGGCGGCTTCCCAGGCTACGCCAACCTGGTCCCGCGGGCATTCCAACTGCATGACCAACCCCTGGCTGCCATAAATGTCAATATGGGGCTTTGAACGGGATAACGTATCCGTGTCATAGTTTCCCTCTTCACTATCTGTTGCATTATCCACATAGAGCTGATAGCCTCCACCATCCCCGGTGTTGATATAGACCACCTCGCAACCCGAAACATTGTCCGATATCAACCTGTTCCCGTTGCTGTCGGAACTGGCGCTTGCCTCTACAAGGGCTGCCTCCCCATCCGGCGTCTCATAGGGTGTGACCAGGACCAAATCCAGATCTGCATCTCCCTCCCAGGTAAGCACGGCGGCGGTCTGTCCCTCCTCGGGCAATGGCAGCACATAGCCGTCCGCCTGGGTTTCCTGGGACACTTCCAGCGTCATATAGGAAACCGCATAACCCGGCGCTTCTACCTGGGCCGTGTAGGTTCCGGCTGGAACATACGCTTTCACGGTGCCATCCTCGGAGACCTCAGCCACGGCAAAGACCTCCCCGTCCTGCTGCTGTCCCTGGCGCAGGGATACCACGACATCCGTCAAAGGCACACGGTTCAGGTTGCCATCCATATCTGTGATCACTTGGTCCGCAGAATAAACGGTCAACGACACCGGGTACTCCGACTCCTCCTGCGCCTCTTCCGCCTGCTTGTCCTCTTCCGTTTGCTGTGTCTCCTCCGGCTGCTGGGATTCCTTGTCCTCGTCTGCCTCATCCCGGGAGGACCGCTCTTCTGCTTCCTGGTCTTCTTCGCTTTCCTGCCTTGATGCCACTTCCTCCAAATCATCGGAAGTCGGCTTATCTTTCCGCAGCCATAATACGCCGCCTACTATCCCTAATACCAGCACTACCGCGATTGTCAAGGCAGTCGGCAGGATCCAGCGCTTTCCACCCGGCTTTTTCCCCTGCCCAGCGGTTTGCCCAGCGGACGGATATACCGGCGCGGCTGCCGGGTCCTGTACCGGCGCGGCAAACGACCCTAAGTCCTGCGACCCTGGCGCGGCAGACGGGTCCTGTACCGGCTCGGCGACATTATATGACTCGCAAGCTTTCCCGCAATTCGGGCACACTTTCGCGCCCGCTGGCAACTGCTGCCCACAATTTCCACAATACATATCCTTCTCCTCCTAACCCGTCGGTCAAACCACTTTTCCCGTTTCAGGCAAACAAAAAGCGCTGACACGATCTCCTATGTCTAATGCGGGATCCGAAACGATTCCGCACGAATCGACAGTAAAATCGTATCACGCGCCAAATGCCTTGTCAAGAAAGGGCTTTCTAAATGACATCGCCTTGCAGCCACATTCGCTATAGGATGGCAGGCGAAACAAGCAGAAAGCCCTTTCCTTTTGGGAAGCGTCGGAATCATTCCGCGGCATCCGCTTCTGCCGTATCGTCCGTTTTTTCTTCCTCTTCCGTCACGTCGTCGACGGTCCAGTTCAGGCTGCTGATGACGCTTAAATCAACCGCATATACAGTATTTTCACCTGGGCGGCAGATATAACAGAGGTCCATGATGTCATTGTCCGCACCAATCTGGAACGTGTAAGACTGGTCCGCGTTCCCGAAAGAGAAGCTCCTTTCCGGCTCGTCAAGGCCATATTGGGACAGGTCCTCCACGTTTTCAATGGTGCTTGACGCGGTCAGCCCTGCAAAGGAAGACGCCGCGTTCTGGATCCGATACTGCGTCAGGGTCCGTTCATGGTCCGGGGTATAGTACCAGGTCCCATCCACCTGGTCATAAGCATAAGTGGTCCCCTCATAATCGAAAGAAAGCCACGTGATCTCCTCCGATGTAAGCGAGGACAGCGCCTCCCCTTGCGGTTCTTCCGTTTTCTGCGCCTGGGATCTGTTATACTGCCGCACGCCCAACAAAATCCCCACCAGGGCAAACAGGATGACCACTAATAAGATGATCTGTATTCTTTGCTTTTTCATCAGCGCTTCCTCCTCCTAAACCATACCACGAATCCGGCGAGGCAGGAAACAAGGGGCAGGACCACCGTCACGATCGCGCCAATGGTGATGATGCTCGCCTGGGGAACCATCAGGGTAGATACTTCATAACTTTTCACCGGGACGGACGCGTTTACTTCATAATCGCAGAATGCTCCCACAATATTCGTGAACAACAACCTATTCGCCCCACTGACGACCTGGCTCGCGGCATCCGTGAACATCTGGTCGCAGCTGATCGCCACCAAGGTCGCCTCTATCGGCTCCGCATCCGCCCCGCCAGCGTCCGCGGCTCCATCTGCGTCAGATCCGCCGCCGTCTCCGGCTTCGCCCGCATCAGCCACGCCACTGTCCCCGGCTTCGCCCGCATCAGCCACGCCGCCGTCCCCGGCTTCGCCCGCATCAGCCACGCCGCCGTCCCCGGTCGGGGCGGCAATGGTCTTCACGGCTTCCACGCCGATGTCGAACGGTCCCTCCACGTCGCCTTCCTCTTTCACGATCGCGTTCTCGGCCGTAAGGTTTTTCTTGGCGAACGCTTTATCAGAGGTGTACAGGAAAGTCCGATACGTCATTCCCTCCGCCTCTTCGTCCTCGATCACAAGCCCTTGGGCATAAGGCGCAAAGATATAATAATTCCCCTGGATTCCCGTGGTATAAGCCCCATAGCCTATGTTCGGCAGTAGATAATAAGGGCTCATATAATAATGTTCCTCATCCTCTTCGGCGACCATATCGCTTACCACGTCGATCCCCATGTAGGACAGGATCCCATAATAATTGTCCATGGCCTCGTCCGTCAGGGCGGTGACGGCGACAACCTTGCCTCCACGCTCCAGGTAAGAGATCACCTTTTCCTGATCCTCTGTGTTAAAGTCGCTTACCGGACCATTGATGAACAGGCAGGCGGCGTCTTCCGGCACCGCGTCCACATCCATCAGGTTAATGTCCTCATAGATCACGTTCCCTTTGTCCAAGGAGGTCTTAAAGTCCGCGCTCAGCTCATATTCCCCATGCCCCTGCGTCAGGTACATCTTCGGCATGTCATCCGCGGTCACATACGACAAAGCGCTGGTGATCTGCCCTTCGCCGTCATACCCCGTCGTCGTGCTGGTATAGGTCTGATAATCAAAAGTGCTTTCGTAGACATCCGTATAATCCACCACCGTGGACCGTTTCTCGCTGACGAAGATCATGCTGTTCATGGTAATGCCCTGGTCCGTGTACTGCGTATGGAACGTCGGGTTCAGCGTCGGATCCACATACTCCACCGTGATATGGCTCGAAAGGTCTTCATACCGCTGCAGGGTCTGTCCCAGCAAGGTATCCTGGTCGTCCTCCCTGACGATGACATACACTTTTACGTCATCCTGCAGCTTCGCCAGAAAGTCTTTGGTCTGGTCCGTCAGGGAATAAAGCTTCTGCCCCGTCAGGTCGATGGAGGTCCAAGTGCCGGGCAGCTCCCGCACCACCAGATTCAGCACCACCGCGATGGCCAGCGCCACCACGATGCCCACCGTGCTGTAAGCCCCCATGCTGAAATGCTTCACCGACACGCTGTAACGCCTTTTCTGGATGGATTGGACCGTCAAAAACAAGGCAAGGACCGTCAGGGTAAAGAAATAAACCACCGAGCTTACATCCAACGTCCCGTTCAGCAGGTTTTCCATGGGAGTATACATATCAAAGCATCCAAGCACCGTGGTCAATGGCCCATTCGGCAGAAGCCCGCAAAGGGAACTCATCATATAGCCCAAAAACAGGACGCCGAAGCAGATCACCGCGGCGATGACCTGGCTCTCCGTCAGGGACGACACCAGCTCGCCGATGGCGATGCAGGCCATGCCGAACAGGAAGAAGCCCAGGATCGCCAGGTAACATTCTCCCATCGGCACGCTGCCGAAAAAGGTCAGGATCAAAGGATAGAAGCAAGTGATGGCGGTGGGGATGGCGAATACCGTCAGCATGGCAAGGAACTTGCCTACCACGATCGCCCCCACTGTCACCGGAGCCGTCAGGATCAACTGGTCCGTCTTATTCCTCTTTTCCTCCGCCAAAAGGCGCATGGTCAAGATCGGGACGCTGATCAAGAAGAGGAAGCCGATGCTCCCCACCACATAGGAATAATATGGCGAACCGCTCATCAGGCAGTAAACCGTGAAATACAATCCCGGGAAAAACAGGGTGATCCCGACGAACAGGGGACCCACGATGGAGCAAAAACAGGATTTGATCTCTCTTTTATATATCGCGAACATTTACTTCTCCCCCTTTCCCGGCTCCGCCTGCGGCTTGCCGCCTTCGTCTGACTTTTCACTTTCCGTCAACTCTAAGAAGATGTCTTCCAGGGACTTCGCCTCCTGCTGCATGGAGAAAATCGGCAGCTTATGTTCCGCCAGGCAGTAGAATACCGCCTCGCGCACATCCTCTTTTTCTTTCGCCAGGACGGATACTTGTACACAGCCTTCCTGCGTTTCCCCCATCTTTTCCACGGATTCGATTGTGGATATGGTGGATAAAGCGGTGGATATTTGCTGCCAATCCCCCTTGACTTCCAGGTTCAGGCGTTCAGCGCCCTGCATCAGGCCCTGCAGCCCCTCCGGGGAATCGCTGGCGACCAGCTTTCCATGGGAAATGATCAGGATATGGTCGCAGACGGCGCTGACCTCTGACAAGATATGGGAGCTTAATATCACGGTATGCTTCTGTCCCAGGCTGCGGATCAGGTCCCGCATTTCGATGATCTGCCTGGGGTCCAGGCCCACCGTGGGCTCATCCAGGATGATGACCTGGGGATCCCCCAGAAGCGCCTGCGCAAGCCCCACCCTTTGCCGATAGCCTTTGGAAAGGTTCTTGATCAGGCGGCCTTTCACGTCCTCAACCCCGCACTTTTCCATGACTTGGGCGACCTGGGGCTTCCTCATTTCTTTGGGGATCTTTTTAAGCTGTGCCGCGAAGTCCAGGTATTCCTTTACCGTCATGTCCATATAGACCGGCGGCTGCTCCGGCAGATACCCGATGCGGCTTTTGGCCTCTTCCGGCTCTTTCTGGATATCCTTGCCGTCAATCGTCACCGTGCCTTCGCTGGCGGCCAAATACCCCGTGATCATATTCATCGTCGTGGACTTCCCGGCCCCGTTCGGTCCCAGGAAGCCATAGATCTGCCCTTTCTCCACACGGAAAGACAGATGGTCTACGGCAAGGTGTTTGCCGTATCTTTTGGTCAAATTCTTTACTTCAATCAAGGCTTTCCCTCCCATCCCTTCCTGATTCAGGCTATACAGCCCGACATTCATTGGTATGGTAATGCCTAATTGTCATCAAAACTTGTTTATCCTGTGAAAATTTTGTGAACTGCTTTAGAACTTCGATTTTAGAATTTCTGACTTGGCTGCGGCCGGCTTAGCTGAGACTGGCTTGGCTGCGATAATAAGACAATATAAGTTCCACCACCCGGCTGTAGCTGACCATCCCGTCGCTTACGCCGTTGGCTTTCAACGTGATGTCCACCACGGCGTCAGATACCGCGTCCACCACCTCCGTATTGATCAGGGCAGAGCTATCGATCCTTTCCCATTCTTCCGCGACCACGAACACATCATCCACACGCACCTGGGGCAAGATGTGTACCTGGGAAAGGTAGACTTCCCTGTCCCTGCCCACGGATTTGAAGAAATCGCCATCCAGGTAACTTAACACGCTCAGATAACCCGCATAGACGAACATGGGGTCTTCCGATCGGATGCAGGCGAGGAAACTGATGAAATTCGCCTCATCCTCCAGGATGTAGCCTTTCAGGTGAGCCAGTTCGTGGCAAATGGTGGCGGGCTTGTTCATGATATACATGACATCGTTATAATTGGCTTCCATGGTAAAAGGGAAGAAGTAGCCGCACATGTATTGCTGGGAAAAGAAGTCCGAAGCCGCCAACTTCTTGGGACGGGGGTAGAAGCCCGCCAGGCGGTCATACACTTTTCCCAGATCCTGCATGCAGGAGATCGCCTCGGCCGCGATATCCTTATCGTAGACGATGTTCCCCTGCCCGTCCCTTGGCATTTCCCCAGAAAGGCGGTTGCACTCCTCCACCACCAGGTTGCGGACGAAGACCAACTCCTCGAGCGTCCCTTTCTCCGGGAATCCGGCGGATACGGTCGGGATGTCAGCGGAAACTTCCGAAAAATCGGCTGACGCTTCCGAGACATTAGCTGACGCCTCCGAAAGATTGGCGGGCGCTTCCGAGACATCAGCAGATGCGCCCTGGTACGATGGAAAATAGGTCTCCGAGAAAGGGGTCGCATGGTACAGGATGAAGCAGTTTAACGTCATGATCAAAGATACGATAGCCACCGTCCAGGCCAGGAAGAGATAGAAAGAACGGACCGTGCGCCGCGTCCCCTTTGCCGCCAGGGCAAGGATCCAGGCAAACGCCGCCAGGACCACCAGGGCCGCGCCTACGGCCAACAAAATTTCCCCTACGGAAAACGGCACAAGGCCGGTCAACCGGCCCAGGCTGCCTACCCATAGGGGAAACACAAAACGGATATACGCGTCACAGAAAGCCGTACTGCACCAGGCGATGGCGTTCAGGATGACCACCGCCGCCCAGATGCCTATGTACAGAGCAATCCATTTTCGCGGTTTATTCATATGACATACAGTCCGCATACTCCTTCCAGATGCAGCAAATCCAAGTCTTGCCCTGGTTCATGATGACCTCGTTCCCATTTTCATCATAGAACATATTGACTTCCGGGTCCGCCGTCCTGGTCCAGGTCCCTTTGATCACCTTACCGGCGGTGAAGACATAGGCGTCGCCTTCCCCATGGACGCCGAACGCCAGATAATCCTTGTCGGTCGGCTCATGCACTTCGCCATGGCAGATCTTGAACACGATGTTGGACACCTTGACCTGTTCGCCGTTCATCTCATCGATCTGGGGCCCGCCAAACTGATAACGGTAATACAAGCCCTCATCCTCATGATATTCAAAATAAGGGTTCCCGCTGCCGCCGCCATAACCAAAGCCGCTGCTGTTGGACGTGGTGCCGCCGGGATAGATCAAGGTGGCGCTCTCATGGTCCTCATATTTTGCCGGGTAGCCGTCCGCCGCGAACGTGAACGCCTGGACGAACCGATCCCTGTACTCGCGCTCATAGCCTAAGCGCTCCACAGCCTTTTCATATCCGTCAATCGTAAGATATCCGGTGAACTCCTTGGCGTAGCTGTTCCCTTTATAATTCTTGCCGCGGGAAAGGTTGGTGAACGCCTCCGAAGCGGGGTTGTGGATGCCGGACACCGCCTGGCTGACGTTGTCGATGCGGTCTCCCGCCAGCAAGTCTTCCACGAACGGCACCGCCAGGCCCCAGTTGCAATAAATCGCGTCATAAGCCATGGCTTCATAGACATAATAGTCACGGCTGCTCCGAACGGGCCCTACATGGTCCAAATCATCATAATCTTCAATAAACACCATCAGACGGGTCATACGTCCCTCAACGGGGGCTTCATAGATGATGCTCGCCCTGGAGATGCCATACTGGGGCAGGGCAGGCTGGTTATTAGGGATCATAACCGCCATGCTGCGCCTCTTCGCCACAGCCTCGTCCTTCCATTCGCCGGTCAGGTAACTCTGCATTTTGCCATCCACGACGACACGTTCCGTAATCGTCGTCGCCGGCGCTTCCGGCTGCTCTTCGGGCGCCTCTTCCGACTCTGGATCCGGCGTCTCTTCCTCTACGGCCGGCTCACTTGGGGCCTCGGATTCAATCGGCTCTACCAGAGGGGTGTTCACAGGCTGGTCCTTTTCCCCGCAGCCTACCAGAAATACCATAATGATGCACAATGCTGCCAATACTTTCCTGTTCATGATTCCTCCCTTTTTCATCTCCATTCCGGAGCGTCTACGCGATCAGGGCACGATAAGCTTCGTATATGGGATGAAGAAACCGCGGATACGGCTTCCCACCCCTTCCCCTTATTCTTATGGTACATGAATAAACCAGAACGCACAACGAACAATTTGTAAATTTTCCGTGAACAAAGCCGAAAGCTGAACCTGGCGCGATTTTTCGCGCGGGAAGTATCCCATAATTGCACAGCTTCATAATTTATGTTAGAATGAAATTGATAACGCAGACCGCCGTCCCAGACGGAAGCCGCTTGTGAGGAAGCCTTATGAATCATCCTGTCAGGAACACGCCCAGATACTCCTTTGCCGTAATCGCACTGATCCTTTATATCTTGCTTGGCAACTTCCTTTTCTTCTGGTATATGCGCTGCCAGGTCAGCGACCGCATGGAAGAAAGCGTAAACCGCATCCTAAGGCTCCAGGAGGACTCCCTGGACGCCTTCCTGGACGCGCAGTACGAGACGCTTAGCGCCAACGCCGTCCTGATCGGGCAGGTGGAGGAAATCCTTTGCGAGGACAGCCTCGCCATCCTTAAGGCCTACCGCGGCCACGCCTGGTTCGACCGTCTGTTGCTTTCCGATGCGACTGGCAAAGGCTATGCCAGCGACGGGCAGCCCTTGGACCTTTCTTCCCAGGAGTATTTTCAAAAGGCGATGGCCGGAGAAAAGGTCCTAAGCGACCCGATCCCTGCCGCGGACGGCAGCACGCAGACCATCGTCCTCGCCGTCCCCATCTACAACGATTCCGGCGACCTATCAGGCATGCTGGGCGGCTCCTTTGACATCGCCCGGCTTACTTCCCTGCTTTTCCACAATGCTTATGGGGACGAGGGCTTCTGCATGATCTTGTCCCCCGACGCCAAGGTCATCGCCGCCGGCGACATCCCTGCGGACGGCAACCCGTTCCAGGTGGCGGCGAACGGGCAGTCCATCTCTTTTCCTGACGGCCAATGGGAGCAGCTCCAAAAAGACCTTAAGGACGGCAAGTCCGGGACTTACCTGGACCGGCACGACGGCGCACCTTACTATGCCTGCTCCACCCCATTTGGCTATAATGACTGGCTTTTGTTCTATGTCGTCCCTCTGCAGGCCCTGCTAAAGGAATATCGGTTCATCCAAAACGCGGAGATGGTCTTCCTGCTTTTCTGCCTCTTAGGGCTGACCGTGTTCCTCCTCTACATGGCTTACCACGTATGGCTTAACAACCGGCAGCTTTCCCACAGGGCGGATACCGACGCCCTGACCGGGCTTCTGAATAAGCAGGCGATTGAGAAAAGCGTCAACATCTGCTTAAAAAGCGCCTCCCCGAACGCCCTGCACCTGTTCTGCTTCTTAGACCTGGACGGATTTAAGAAAGTGAACGACACCTTGGGGCATGAATTCGGCGACCAGGTCCTCAAGGAGGTGGCGCAATGCCTGACCCATTCCTGCCGCAATACCGATATGGTGGGGCGCATCGGCGGGGACGAATTCGTCCTCTTTTACCAGAATATCGGCTCCGGCAGCCACTCGATCGAACTGCAGCTCCAGATCCTCTGCGGGAAGATCGCCAACCTGCCCATCCTGCAGGAGACCTCCGTGAAGATCGGGTGCAGCATCGGGCTTGCCTATAGCCCTGACGCGGGGCAGGACTACGCCACCCTGTACCGCAACAGCGACCATGCCGTATATGAATCCAAGAAAAAAGGGAAAGGGTGCATCAGCATATACCATTGACCGATGGGCGATAGGCTGACTGAACTGTGTAACAGTTCAGCCGCGCCATTCGCAAAGTCGCGCTTACGCGCTTTTACGTCGCTGCGCGACTCCCTTTGCTCATAAAATGGCG
>CANPWC010000072.1 GCA_947581905.1 uncultured Acetatifactor sp. | reverse complement strand
AGGTATCTGGCCAACCTGGAGCAGAACCCGGACAACCTGCCGCTGCATCCCCTCTGCGCGGGAGAGCTTAAGCGGGGCGCGAGGGTTTGCCTTGCCACGGTTGCCGCCCAAGATAGGTCCGCGGGGGGAGAGGAGCAGGAGGGATGCAAATGAGGCTTTATTTGTTACGCCATGGTGAAACGGATTGGAATAAAGAAGGACGTCTGCAGGGCCATAGGGACATCCCCATGAATGCCACGGGCGTGCGCCAGGTGGAAGCAGCCTGCAGGAAGCTGGCGCCTTTGCGCCAGGACATCCGCCTGATCTGTACAAGCCCGTTGCAGCGTGCCAGGAAAAGCGCTGAAATGGCGGCAGGGGCCCTCGGCTATCCAGCCGCCCGGATCGAGGCCTGGCCGGACCTGATCGAAAGGGGCTTTGGGGAAGGAGAGGGATTAAACGGGGAGGAAAGGCAGGCGCGGTTCCCAGACAAGCGCTTCCCGGGCTTAGAAAGCGAGGAGGAGATCGTGGAACGTGCGGGACGCGTCCTTGAGCGCTGCAAGTCGCTTCGCCCTGAGGGCGCCATCCTGTTGGTGGCCCACGGCGCTTTCCTGAAAGCCCTGATGGCCGCAGCCCTGGGCAAAGCGTATGGCGACCGGGAGCTGTTCATCGTGGAGCCTGCCAGCCTCCACCTTTTAGAGGAGCAAGACGGGCGCTTCTTCATGCGCTCGTTGTGACGAATACGATGCCGAAAGCCTCCGGTCCGATGTGTGTGCCGATGGTGGGCCCGATCTGCAGGCGCGCCGTCGGCGTGATTCCTTCTGAGCGTAATTTTTCTTCCAGTTGTCCGCAGTTTTCCGTGCCGAAAGAATAGATGGTGTAGATGGGGAAGCTTTGGTCGATCCCCAGTTCCTTAAGGTGCTTCAAAAGGAAAAGGATGGCCTTGTTGCGCCCGATGCACTTGCCGATGACGGTCACATGCCCGTCCTTGGAGACGGTGATGATGGGCTTGAGGTTGGCGATGTCCCCCAAGGCGGCCGTGGCGCGTCCGATGCGCCCGCCCCGGTAGAGGTATTCCAGGGTGTTTGGGGCAGCCAGGACCCGGACCCTGGCCTTCAGGTCTTCCAAGGCTGCAACGATCTCTTCCGTCCTTGCGCCTTGCGTCCTTAACGCACAGGCATAGTCCGCCAGGATCTTGATATTGTAGGTGGCGGTCAGGGAGTCGATTAAGAAGATGCGGTCATACTCCGCGATTTCTTTGGCGGCCACGGCGCCCTGATAGGTCCCGCTTAGGGCGGAGGAAAGGGAGAGGTAGATCAAGTCGTCCCCCTTGTCGCGGACCTCCTCGAACAGGTCCAGGAAAACCTGGGGCGATGGCTGTGATGTCTTGGGAAATTCACCGCGCTCCTCAAGGAGCTGGTAGAAGCCGTTCCGATCCAGGTTGACCCCATCTATGTAAGAGTCTTCCCCGATCGTGATGCTGATTGGGATCAAATCAATCTGTTTTTCCTTTAATTCCTCAATCCGGTAATCGGAAGAGGAGTCCACTGCGATTCTGATCATCGAAAAGTTCCTTTCCTGATTTACTTTTAATTTAAAACTATTTTAATATATTAGCACTATGCCCTATGCTTGTCAAGGATGATTTCCGTGGAAAGCATGGAAAGACGCAGGACCGTGGGATGCCCATGGAGGGCGTGGGATTGTGGGATGACCGTGGAGGACGTGGTGGTGGAGAATGCCCATGGAGGGCGCGGGACTGGCAGGGATGCCCATAAAACGACAAAAACCTGCTGGGTGGCCGTAGGCCTCCCGGCAGGTTTTTGCAGCGTGCAGAAATTAGGGAAGATCACTCTGACTCTGGAGTTTCAGGATGTTCTTCTTCCTCATTCCATGTAAATAGATTCATGATGCCGGAGAATACAAGTTGGATTTGTTCTTCCCCGTAGTCAAGGTATTTCTGTCCCGCTTCCTCGATATGGTAATATACACGGAAGCGACGTTCCCCCACAAGCTCTCGGTGTGAACTGACCAGGCCCCTTGAGTTCATCCTGTACAAAGGACCATAAAGGGCGACATCCTTTAAGTCGAATGCGTGGTTGGTACGCTTTGCCAGAGTGTTCCTCAATTCGTACCCGTACATATCACGTTCGCGGAGCAAGTGGAGTACTAAGAGCTCTACGATGCCTGAGCGGACATTTTCATAAATATCCTTTTTCCATTTCATGGTACAGCCTCCTCTTCATCCTCTTTTTAAATAGATATTATATGAAAAATCGTTACATTTCAAGATTATTTTAAAAAATAATGGATAAAATCGTAAAAATTCGTCAAAAAACTGGTTGGACAAAGCCTGGACCGTGTGATAAGATAGGAAAAAGGAACCAGGTTCCCCAAGAAAGGAAGGGTCGTCCATGAGAGTCGATGAAATTTATGCAAGGAAGCAGGCGCAAGGCAGGCAGGTGCTTTCCTTTGAAATATTCCCGCCCAAGCGGGGCACGGAGCTTCGGGATATCGATGCCACCCTGGAGGTCCTGGCGGATTGCGGCCCGGATTTCATCAGCGTGACGTTCGGCGCGGGGGGCAGCTCCAACAACAACCGGACCATCGAGCTGGCAAGGAAGATCAAGGAGCAGTATCATGTGGAGCCTGTGGTCCACCTGACCTGCCTGACTTATTCAAGGCAGGAGATCGACGAGTTCTGCCAACAGCTGGATTTCAACGGGATAGAGAACGTGTTCGCCCTGCGCGGGGACCGGAACCCGAACGTGCCGGCCAAGGAGGATTTCGCCCACGCTTCGCAGCTGTCCGCTTACCTGCGGGAGAAAGGGAACTTCTGCATCGGCGGCGCCTGTTACCCGGAATGTCACCCGGAATCGGAAAGCCGCGTGTCGGAGATGCTCCATTTAAAGGAAAAGGTGGTGGCGGGCGCTTCTTACCTTTTGTCCCAGCTTTTCTTTGAGAACGACATGTTTTACGCGTTCCTGGAGGATTGCCGGATCTGCGGGATCAATGTGCCCGTGACCCCTGGGATCATGCCGGTCATCAACAAGGCGCAGATTGAGAGGATGGTGTCCTTGTGCAGCGCTTCCCTGCCCGCGCGGTTTTGCAAGATCATGGACCGGTTCGAGGACGACAAGCAGGCATTGTTCGACGCAGGCATGGCTTATGCCACGAGCCAGATCATCGACCTGCTGGCGCAGGATGTGGACGGCATCCATCTCTATACCATGAACAACCCGGCAGTGGCGCGAAGGATCTGCGACAGCGTGAAAAACATCATAGGCGGCTGACCGGCCAGGAAGCGGCATTCCATCCTTTAATCTTTCCTGATGTATTTTTTGATGGCCTCGAAGCTTTCCGGGCTGATGACATGTTCGATGCGGCAGGCATCTTCCACGGCTGTCTTAGGATCCACGCCGATGCTGGTCAGCCATTGGGAGATCATTTCGTGGCGTTCATAGATCATTTCGGCGATCTCCCTGCCGGATTCCGTCAAATAAATGAAGCCCTCTTTCGTGACCCGGATGTGCTCCTTTTCCCTAAGGTTCTTCATGGCCACGCTGACGCTGGACTTCTTAAAGCCCAGCTCTTCCGCGATATCCACGGAGCGCACGACGGGGCGCGACTTGCTTAAGATCAGGATGGTTTCTAAATAATTCTCGGCTGACTCATTCACGTGCATCTTCTCCACTCCTCATAGGCTGAAACGGCGCGCGTCTGGCACCTTAAATGCGCCGCCATAGTAAAACAGACAAAAAATATCGGGAAACTTGACTGTAGTATAGCACTTTTTCCCAAGAAGGGCAAGCACAAATCATGCTTGCCTTCTTTCGTCTTTCTTTCGTGGCACGTTGCCCTTGTTATTTTCCCCAAAAGAAAGGGTAAATCATGACAAATTTTTGTTAGAAAAAAATTACTGAAATCCTTGACAACAAATAAATGTTAGAATATACTAACTATTGTAGCAGGAAGCAAACAAGCACACGGCATGGAAGAAGCTGCATGAATGGGAAGCTTGGATGAGGCGTATCCAGCGCCAAATACGAAAGGAGGGAGGAAGGATGCCGTTGACTATGGTAAGGGCAGGAGAAGAGAACGTCATCCGTAAGGTTGGTGGCAAGGAAGAAACCAGGAAGTTCCTGGAGAAATTAGGCTTCGTGGCGGGAGGCTGCGTCACCGTGGTCTCCGAGACGGGCGGCAATTTGATCGTCAATGTAAAGGATTCCCGGATTGCCATCGGGAAAGATATGGCGAACAAGATCTTGGTCGGTTGACGCGGGCTGCCGTATAGGTCCCTGCGCTGGCCGTCAGAACATAAAGATGGATGGCGGCATGCCTTTATCGGCAGGCTGCGTCCAGGAAATCAGGAAGGTGGAGGAAATGAAGACATTAAGAGAGGTTCCATGTGGAAGCACCGTCAAAGTAAGCAGGCTGACGGGGGATGGGCCGGTGAAAAGGCGCATCATGGATATGGGCATCACCAAAGGCGTGGAGGTCTTCGTCAGGAAAGTGGCCCCTTTGGGGGATCCTGTCGAGGTGACAGTGCGCGGTTATGAGCTTTCTTTGCGGAAAGCGGATGCGGAAATGATCCAGGTGGAATAAGGAAAGAATACAGGAAAGCGCCGAGAGGGCGGAAAGAGGTAAATGGAATGTCAATTAAAATCGCATTGGCGGGCAATCCGAACAGCGGCAAGACGACGCTGTTCAATACGTTGACCGGTTCCAACCAGTTCGTAGGGAACTGGCCGGGCGTTACGGTGGAGAAAAAGGAAGGAAAGCTTAAAAAGCAGTTTTTGGGCGGGGCTGGGGAGGAAGTCTCCATCATGGACCTGCCCGGCATCTATTCCCTTTCTCCTTATACCTTGGAAGAAGTGGTGGCCAGGAATTACCTGGTCAATGAAAGGCCGGACGCCATCCTTAACATCGTGGACGGCACGAATATCGAAAGGAACCTGTACCTGTCCACGCAGCTTAGGGAGTTGGGAATCCCCATGGTCATAGCCGTCAATATGATGGATCTTGTGAAAAAAGGCGGGGACGTGATCCATATCGATAAGCTTTCCAAGAAAATGGGCTGCGAAGTAGCGGAGATTTCCGCCTTGAAAGGGGACGGCATCCAGAAAGCCATGCAAAAGGCCGTGGCAGCCGCAAAGGCGGGGACTGTCAGCGAACCGGTGCATGAATTCGCCCCTATGGTGGAAAACGCCATCCGCAAGGTGGAGGAGAAGCTTGGGGACGTAAACGATGCGCAAAAGAGGTTCTTCGCGATCAAGCTTTTGGAAAGGGACGACAAGATCGGTTCCCTCCTTGGGGCCGTGCCGGATGTAAGCGCCGAGATAAAAGAGTTGGAAGATGAAATGGATGACGATACGGAAAGCATCATCACCAATGAAAGGTATGTGTATATTTCCAAGGTCATGAAAGAGTGTTACACCAAGACGGGCAAGGAGAAGCTGACCGTTTCTGACCGGATTGACCGGATCGTCACCAACAGGTGGCTGGCCCTGCCCATATTCGCCGTCGTCATGTTTTGCGTATATTATGTTTCCGTGACCACGGTAGGCACCTGGGCGACGGATTGGGCGAACGACGGCGTGTTCGGAGACGGCTGGAGCCTGTTCGGGATTTCCATCCCCGGCGTGCCCGTCCTGATCGGCAATTTGTTGGAAGCAATCGGCTGCGCGGACTGGCTGAGCGGCCTGATCTTAGACGGCATCGTGGCAGGCGTGGGCGCGGTGCTTGGCTTCGTGCCCCAGATGCTGGTGCTTTTCCTTTTCCTGGCGTTCCTGGAATCCTGCGGCTATATGGCGAGGGTCGCCTTCATCATGGACCGTATCTTCCGGAAGTTCGGGCTTTCGGGCAAGTCTTTCATCCCGATGCTGATCGGCAGCGGATGCGGCGTCCCCGGCATCATGGCCTCCCGTACCATTGAAAATGACCGGGACCGCAAGATGACGGTCATGACCACCACGTTCGTCCCCTGCGGCGCGAAGATCCCCATCATCGGACTGATCGCGGGCTCTTTCTTCGGCAATGCGGGCTGGGTGGCGACAAGCTGCTACTTCATCGGCGTAGCGGCGATCATTTTGAGCGGCATCATTTTAAAGAAAACGAAGATGTTCGCGGGAGACCCCGCCCCGTTCGTCATGGAGCTGCCCGCTTATCATTGGCCTACCGTGGGCAATGTGCTTCGGAGCATGTGGGAAAGGGGCTGGTCCTTTATTAAGAAGGCTGGAACCATCATCCTGCTTTCCACCATCGTGGTATGGTTCACCTCTTTCTTCGGTTGGGTGGACGGCTCGTTCCGTATGCTGGAGGAGTCCGAACTTGACCATAGCATCCTGGCGGCGGTAGGCAGCGCCATCGCATGGATCTTCACCCCGTTAGGCTGGGGCAACTGGAAATTCGCCGTGGGCGCCGTGACGGGGCTTGTGGCGAAAGAGAACGTGGTAAGCACCTTCGGCATCCTTTTCCCGGATTGGGTGACGGGAGCGGAAGAGCTGGGAGACAACGGGGAAGCGATCTGGAGCGCCGTAGGCGGCAGCGTAAGCGCCCTGGCCGGATATTCCTACCTGGTCTTCAACCTGTTGTGCGCGCCTTGCTTTGCCGCCATGGGAGCCATCAAGCGGGAAATGAACAACGCGAAATGGTTTTGGTTCGCCATTGGCTACCAAACCCTGTTCGCCTATGTGGTCTCCCTGTGCGTCTATCAGATCGGCTCCTTGTTCGCGGGCTCGTTCGGCATCTTCACGATCGTGGCTTTCGCCCTTGTCGCCGGGTTCGTGTTCCTGCTGGTACGTCCGTACCATGAGAGCGGCACCTTGACGGTGGGCTTAAAGAAGGCAAGCTAAAGGCGGGTCCTGTCCATTTTGCGCATGCCAGGCCGCCGCAGGAAGCGAAGGATTGCCAGGCGGATTGACAAATCCCGCTTCCCATAGTAAACTGTCAATGGACGTCCGCAGGCGGCAGCTTGCCATCATGGATCATTAGATAAGAAAGGGGCAAAACAATGGGCACATTCATAGTCGGCCTTGTCCTGGCGGTCATCGTCGCGCTGATTCTGCGCGGCATGATCCGTGACAAGAAAAATGGGAAATCCCTCCAGTGCGGTCATGACTGCAGCCACTGTCCCGGCCATTGCGCGGAAAAGAGGGTATGATGGGGAACGCGGTCATAATCGGCATCCTGCTTGTGGTCGGCTTCTTCGCCTTAAGGAGCGCCGCAAAGCATTTTCGCGGCGAAGGAGGCTGCTGCGGGGGCGGGAGCGTCCCCAGGCAGAAGAAGAGCGTAAGGGACGTCCGTTTCCGGAAGAAGCTGAAGATAGAAGGGATGCACTGTGAAAACTGTAAGAACAGTGTAGAGAAAGCGATCAATGCCATTGACGGGGCGGCCGCCAGGGTAGACCTGGGGCGGGGGACCGCTTTGGTAAAGCTCGACCGTCCGGTGGAGGATGCCGTCCTGGTCGAGGCGGTAGAGAAAGCCGGCTTCCACGTAAGCGCAGTGGAATTGGCATGACGGGAAGAAGCGGCGTGCACATGGCACGCATTGCATGACGGGAAGAGGCATCGCGCACGATGCCGCCGCGGAGGCATAAGGTCGTGTAAACGGCATAGGCAAAGGCAAATGAAAGGGTAGGGACTGTATGGAAGCGGTACAGTCCCTGCCCTATGCTTATAGGACAGGTGATAGGATGGGAGGTAAGGCTTATGCAGGATTATGAGCATCAGGCGAAATATTATGAGACGGACCAGATGGGGATCATCCATCATTCCAATTATATCCGATGGATGGAAGAGGCAAGGATGGAATTTCTGAATACCGTAGGCTTCCCCATGGAGGAGATCGAGAAAGAGGGCATCGTCTGCCCCGTGGTGAGCGTATCCTGTGATTATAAGAAGAGCTGCCGCCTGAACGAGCGGATCTGCATCCATGTGGATGTGGCGCGTTATAACGGCGTGAAGCTGGTCCTGGATTATCGGATGTATGAGAAAGGCTCCGGCGAGCTGCGGGCGGTCGCTTCTTCCGTCCATGGCTTCTTAACCAAGGAGGGGAAGATCGTCAGCCTGAAAAAAGCCTATCCGGCCCTCCACCAGGTCCTCATGGATGCCTGCGTGGCCGAATAGGCTGATCTTCCTTTGGCCTTGAAAGCCGTAGGGTTAATTCGCGTAAAATAAGATGCCGAGCGTCCCCGGACCGCAATGGCTGGAGATCACGCCGCCCGCCCGCGTCACGTAGATATGTTCGAAGACGTTCAAACGCTCCAGGTAAGAACGTACCTCGCCTACCAGCGCTTCGTCACAGCCCGAATGCGTGATGAAGACGCAGGACGGGTCCGCGTGGAGCAAAGCATTCTCCAGGTCCTGGGCATATTTCATCACCACGGCGGACTGCTTGCCGCGGTATTTCCTGGAAACGCCCATCGCGCCCCGTTCCACCACGATCTGGGGCTTTAACTTCAAGGTGTTGCCTAAGAGGGCGGTGACAGGCTTGCAGCGTCCGCCCCTTGCCAGATAGGTGAGCGTCTCCACCACGAAGCTGGCGCGCACCTTGCCGCGGCGCTCCTCCACCTTTGCCACGATTTCCTCCGCGGACAGCCCCTGGCTGGCGAGCTTGGCGGCATAAAGCACCTGCAGCCCGATCCCGGTGGACAGGTTCATGGAGTCGATGACATGAAGCTTCCCATATTCGTGGTCGTTGGCGATCAGCCTGGCGATATTGCAGGTGGTGCTCATCTTTTCTGAAATGCCAAAGAAAATGATATCCTCCCCGGCGTCCATCATCGGTTCCAGGATGGAATAAGCTTTCTCATAGGTGATGGCGGAGGTCTTCGGCGTCGTCTTGTTTTCATCGGACCACTGGTAAATCTGGTCCGGCGTAATGTCTTCCCCATCAAAATAGCTGACGTCATCCATCACGATGCAAAGGGGTATGATGGTAATGCCATATTGTTCCAAAAGCCCTTTTGATAAGTCACAGGTGGAATCCGCGACAATCCTCACTTTGTTGTCCATACAGACCTTCCTTTCTGCCGTAAGCTTGGCCTGTAGACATTATATCCCTTTGCCGCATGATTTGCAAGACGGGTTGGGAAAAATCAGTCAGGGTTGGCGCATGGCCGCAGCGCGCTGGTAGAAGAGGTGGAGGAGGGGAGCGGAGGATGAGCCGCTCTTTTTTTCATCCAGGCGTTCCGGATGCCATTGCAGCCCCAGGATGGGAAGGCTTACATGGGTGATGGCTTCTACGCAGCCGTCATAAGGCGCCCATTGGATGGCGCGAAGACCTCGCCCGAGCCGGTCGATGCCCTGGTGGTGGGCGCTGTTGACCACCATGTTGTCCCCGTAGAGCGCCTGGAGCAGGGAACCGGACGCATTACAGGCTTCGTGGTATTGGTCCCCGTCCCGGTATCTATGGAAGTCGGCGGTGGGCAGGTCCTGGCATAGGCTGCCCCCGAACGCCACATTGATGACCTGCATCCCTTTACAGATGCCCAATACGGGCAGGCCAAGGCGGATGCAAAGCTCCAGGGCGCCAAACTGGATCAAGTCCAATTCGGTGTCGACGTCATGGGAGCCGCGGTCCCTTTCCCCCCAGAGGGCTGGCGTGACGTCGCCTCCCCCGGGTAAGACCACGGCGTCGCAGGAGGATGCCTCTTCTGGGGACAACGTGGCGAAGACCTGGGCCGGAAGCTTGGAAAAATAGGATAAGTAGCGGGCCGCATCCTGGCTTCTTCCTACAATCGCGATTTTCATGTCGACACCCCTATGCGTGCCTGGGCACGCGTACCAATCAAAATTTGAAAGTTTACTTTCACGCGTCTCTTTGCGCCCCTCGGGCGCGTGCTCGTTTCCTTAGAAAATATGCACCGCCGGTCCCTAAAATGCCAGCCTGTCAGGACGCCTTTAAAAATTTCTAAAACTTTTCACAAGCCTAGTGCTTTTTTCGGTTATTTTTGTTAAAATAAGGACAGTTTTCAAAAGAGGGGCGAAAAGGTGCTTAGACAGAAAATGGAGGCTTAAGCGATGAAGAAGATGGAGGAAGAAAAGAAAGGGATCAGCCCCCTGCAGGGGGCGCTGGAGAAGACGCAGGAGGTGGCCCAAGGGGCGTTAGAGAAGACGCAGGAGGTAGCCCAGGGGGCGCTGGAGAAGACGCAGGAAGTGGCCCAGGACGCGATCGAGAAGACCGGGGAAATGTTGAAAAAAGAGTACGGCAAGAAGAGGACGCAAGAGGCGCTGCGGATCCTGATGGTGTTGGCGGCTTCGTTCATCATGGCCATGAACCTGAAAAGCTTCGTGCGCATGGGCGGGCTGATCCCGGGCGGCTTCAATGGCCTGACGCGCCTGATCCAGCAGGTCTTCATCCGGTTTTTAGGGTTCGAGCCGCCGTTTTCCCTGATCAACTTCGCCCTGAACGTGGTCCCGATCATCATCGGCTTTAAGTTCATCGGAAAGCGGTTCACGGCGTATTCCTGCCTGATGATCGTGGTTTCCGGCCTGCTGACGGACTTGCTTCCCGCATATGTGCTGACGACGGACGTCTTGCTGGTAGCGGTGTTCGGCGGGCTGATCAACGGGCTTTCCATCAGCATCTGCCTGTTTGCCGGAGCGTCCAGCGGAGGCGTGGACTTTATCTCCATCTTCCTGTCGGAGCGGTTCGGCATCGACGCCTGGAACTACATCCTGGCCGGGAACATCGTGGTCTTGGGCTTCGCGGGCTACCTGTTCGGCTGGGACAAGGCCTTATACTCCATCATCTTCCAGTTCGCTTCGACCCAGGTGCTCAATACCTTGTATAAAAGGTATCAGAAGCAGACCCTGCTCATCATTACGGATAAGCCGGATGAGGTCTATGAGAAGATTCGGGAGATGACGAACCATGACGCCACCCTGATCAAGGGCGTCGGCTGTTACCAGAATCGGGAATGCAACATCCTGTATTCCGTCATCGGCAGGGACCAGGTGCGTAAAATCCTGAACCTGGTGCGCAAGATCGACCCCAAGGCGTTCACCAACGTCATCCGGACGGAGAGCCTTTCCGGGCTCTTTTATAAGAAACCGAATGACTGACGGATAAGCCCCGATTTCCCAAGGGGCGTCATTTGCTTTCCCAAGGGGCGTCCAGGGTTGTTTCATGAAAAATAATTTCAACCCAAAGAAAGATTGATTATACCGGGAGTTATGGATGCTATACAAAGT
>CANPWC010000071.1 GCA_947581905.1 uncultured Acetatifactor sp. | reverse complement strand
ATGGCTGCGGATCCGCAGCCATCCCCGCCTAGGCAAGGGGCTGATCTGGCTTCAGGACGCCAATGACGCGGAAATCGAGGCCCTTTATCGGGGGTGCCGGGCGGTGGTGTTCCCCAGCTTTACGGAAGGGTATGGGCTGCCGATCGTGGAAGCCTTGGCCAGGGGCGTGCCGGTCCTTACTTCCGACTGCCCCGTCCTGCGCGAAGTGGGTGGCAAGTGGTGTGAGTATTTCGATCCTAAGGATGTGGAATCCCTGGAACGCTGCCTGGGACAGGCATTGGAGGAGGACCATTACCAAAGCCGTAAGGCGCTTTTAAAAGAGTATCAGCCCTGCTCCTGGGACCTGGTGGAACGCAGGCTGATACAGGCGCTCCGGGAACTTCCCGGGGTCTTAGGCCAGGCTTCGACACCCATAAGCGGCAAAATCCGCCAAATGGTGGTCTTATCCGCTCGGAGCAGGGATCTGCTGCGGAGCCTCCCTTATGTGGAGCATTTCATGCCTTTCCTTAAGGAACTGGTGCTTTGCTGCCCGGATGGGATGCGGAGGGAAATGGAGGAAAAATACCAGGGGCGTCTTACCCTCCGCTTCCTGACCGACGGCATGGTGCTGGATGGGGAGGCGCTTCCGGCGGATCACGCATTTCGCAATATTTACCTGCGCGCAAAGGCGGTTGCCTGTGATATAATAGACCCGGTCTTCCTGATGGGGGATGATGATTATCGCCCGCTGGAGGAGATATCGGAGGATTTTTACCTTTCCGGGGGAAAATATCAGGCATACTACGTGCAGGATTTGGCGGATTGGAGGGGGACCCAGGGAAACCCTACCGCGTTTGACAAAAGCCTGTTCCGCAGCCGGGATTTCCTAAGCGGCCTGGGCTATCCCACCTATATGTTTGACGCCCATATGCCCCAGGTGATCGACAAGGAGGTTTTCCTGGAAATGATCCGGGAACATCCCCAGATCATGGAGCGTTCCGCCGCCAGCGAATGGAGCGGTTATTTCAACTACCTGGCCGCCAAATATCCGGATCGGGTCCGCCTGAACCGCTATGTCACGCTGGGCTGGCCCGGCTTCTGGGAAGATTGGGAAGTGGAGCAGGAGTGCCCGTCTTATCGATTTGAAAATTTTTATGACGCCTCTTATGAAGAGAAAACCGCATACGGACATCCGGGACGTTTTTGCGGTCTCCTACGGGAATGGAAAGAGGGCGTGGAGGCGCAAAACCAAGAGAAAACAGCCATTGTCCACAGGGAATATGCAGCCCATCGCGCCTGCCTGGAACGCTTTGGCAAGTGGAGGAAGAGGTGCCTTAAGGACCAGGGTTCGGACCCCGTCTTCGCGGTCTTTTCCGGGGAAAAAGGGATCCGGCTTTCGGTGCCGCCCCGGCTTGAGATCCTGGCGGGAGGCTTCCTTCGCCTTACGTTTTCCCTGTTGGTAAAGGACCCTGCAAGGGGGCGGGAATGGCAGCTTACCTGGGGGATCTACCAGGATGGGAAGCTTGTGGCGGAGTATGGTTCTTCCCGCTTCCAGGCATCGGACCGGTTGTTTGAAGCCCTGCTTGTGGCCCCCGCCGCGGCAGGGGAATATCAGGTGGAGTGGACCCTGTTTACGGATGGTTCCCAGGTAAGCCTGGGAACGCGGCTTGACGTGGCATCGGAAGAAAATTAGGAATAGAAAGGGTATAGGAATGAGGAAAAAGACGCTTTATGGAAAAGTGGCCGCGGCGCTTATGGCCGTGATGTTGGCAGGACCTGTGCTGACGGTCCATGCGGACCCGCTGCCTGGGGACGGCGCGGCCGAAATCTATGCCAGTATGGACCAGGACGGCGCGGCCGAAATCTATGCCAGTACGGACCAGGACGGCGCGGCCGAAATCTATGCCAGTACGGACCAGGACGAGGCGGCCGGTGGGGGCAGCCTGGCTTCCATGGATGTCAAGGAGGCGCAGGAGGCTTTTGTTCCCGACCAGGTCCAGGTGGAACGGATCCAGGCAAGCTTCCGGCAGCTGGCCCAGAAGAAGACGATCATGGCCACGGTTTATTTGGCGGACCGGTACGAGGTCAAGTCCGGCCCGGATTACGGCAGCGTGACGGTCGCCACCCTGCCTGGCGGTTCCCTTGTATTCCTTAAGGATGTGGAAGTGGCTCCGACCGGCGTGTGGTATCAGGCGGATTTCCCGGTGGACGAGTCCCTGCGGACGGGCTACCTGGAGGCGCGCAACCTGGCGGTCAGCGATGAGGATTTCCTGCAGTGGGAGAAATCCAACCTGTCCGGCCTCTACCAGGAGACCCAGCTTTTGGTCAAGGCAGGGAACGAGGATATCAGCCAGTTCCCGGCTTCCTATCAGCCTGCCCTCCTAAGGTTGAAGAGCGCGCACCCGAACTGGACGTTCGTCCCGATGCAGGTGGGCCCGACCTGGGATAAGGTGATCGAGGCGCAGTGCAAAGGGCTTACCAGCGAAATCTATGTTTCCTATCCAGACGCCTGGAAAAACGGTCCGGCGGATGCGGAGGGGCGTTGGTTCATCGCTTCCAAGGCGGCGGTGGAATATTGCGTGGACCCGCGGAACTTCTTGACGGAAAACTACATATTCATGTTTGAACAGTTGACCTACAATGCCAGCTGCCATACGGGGCAGGCGGTCCAGGGAATCCTCCAGAACAGCTTTATGAGCGGCGTGATCCCCAATGAAGGGATCACCTACGCCCAGGCTTTCTTCAACATCGGCTCCACCCAGGGGATCAGCCCGTTCCACCTTGCCTGCCGCGTCCGGCAGGAACAGGGGGCAGGAAATTCTCCCCTGATCTCGGGGACCTATCCCGGTTTTGAGGGATACTATAATTATTACAATATCAACGCCTCCGGCACTTCGGATGATGTGATCATCAAAAACGGCCTGACCTATGCCAAAAGCCAGGGCTGGGATACCAGGGTGAAGTCCCTGTCCGGCGGCGCGACATTTTTGGGGAAAAATTACATCATGCGCGGTCAGGACACGTTGTACCTGCAGAAATTCAACGTGTCCACATACAGGACTCTGTCGCACCAGTACATGCAGAACATCACCGCGCCCCAGACGGAAGGGGCGCAGATCCGGAAGGCTTATCAGCAATGCAATGCCTTGGACAGCCCTTTCGTGTTCAAGATCCCAGTGTACGTCGGCATGCCTGCCAGCCCCTGCCCGGAGCCCGGGACCGCTTCCCAAGCCCCGTCCGATACGTCGGATGTGGATAAGGAGGGCAAGCTTTGGGCGTTCGTGGGACGCCTGTATGAGCAGGCCCTGGGGCGTCCCGGTGATGAGGAAGGGATGCTTAATTGGTACCGCCAGTTGAAAGCCAGGGTCATGACCGGCGCGGATGTGGCTTATGGGTTCTTTTTCAGCGAGGAATTCAAGAACCGCGGGCTGGACGACGAGACGTACGTGGATCTGCTGTATAGCGTGATGTTCGACCGGGTGGCGGATGCTGCCGGGAAAGAGGATTGGCTGCAGAAGCTGGAGGGCGGCATGCGCAGGGAATTCGTCTACCGAGGATTCGCCAACGCCCTGGAATTTACCCAGGTGTGCGAGGAGTACGGGGTGGAACGCGGGGAAATCACGGAAGCAAGCCGGGATTACGGCGTCTACCGCGACCGAAATGAAGGAGTCACGGGCTTCGTGTACCGCCTGTACAACAAGGTCTTGGGCAGGTCGGGGGACGACGAGGGCATGGAGAACTGGTGCGCGGTCCTTTTGCGCGGCGAGCAGACGGCGGAAGAGGTGGCGTATGGCTTCGTGTTTTCCGAGGAATTTTTACGGAAAGAATTAAGCGATGGGCAGTATGTGGACGTCATGTATCGCACCTTCTTGAACCGGGAGCCGGACGCCGCGGGGTATGCGGATTGGACGGGAAGGCTGGCAGGCGGGGCAAGCCGCCTGGAAGTGTTCCATGGCTTTACCGGAAGCGTGGAATTTCGGCAGATCATGGATGAGTATGGCGTAAAGTAAACCGTTTGAAGCGCCATGGCCCGGTCCCTGGACGGGGAAGCGGGCATTAGGCGGACGGGAGGCGTGACAATGTTAGGGCAGGGAAAGGGTAGGTTGTTTTTCCGCGGATGGGGGATGGGGAAGCGCTCGGGAGGTTGGACGGCCGTGTCGGCGGTCCTCCTGGTGGTTTTTTTGGCAATCGTCTGGATAGCCGTTTGGGCGTTCCCTGCGGCAGCCGGTCCGGCGACGGTGCAGGCCCAGTCCCTGTCTGGGGACCAGCCGGCATCTTTGGAGACGTTCCGGGCGCTGCAGGCGGACTTGCCGCCCGTATCAGCGAATGATTTGGACGTTGACAAGGAGCCCGGGGCGGGACCGTCCGGAGAGCAGGCGTCCGACGGGCAGCCGCCTGAGGAGCAGCTGACCGGTGAGCAGCCGTCCGGGGAGGGTCGGCTTTCCTATATTCAGGGTGGCCCGCTCAGTGAACAGCAGAAGCAGGCGGTTCGGAACGCGGTGTCCGCTTTCGCCGGAAAGGGCGGATATCTGCCGGAAGAGGAAGGACCGGAGGAGTTGGACGTCCTGGGGGCCGGCGTTCCCCAGACGATGTTGCTTAAGGACCTGCCTGCCCAGTATGACCAGCGCAGGGAGGGCGGCCTTAAAACGTCTGTCCGCACCCAAAAATATGGGGATTGTTGGGCGATCGCCGCCCTGGACCTTTTGGAGATGAACGTCCGCAAACAGGGGATTTTGACGGAGGAGCTTTCCCCGAGGCACCTGGTTTATTATGCGTTCCATTCCGTGACAGGCACGCCCGGGCAGCAGCCCGGGGAGGGGACGGATTACCTGGACGATGGCAACGCCAGGCTATGCTTCTGGAACGGGGGCAGGTTCGAATATGCCATCAGGACCCTGGAAAGCCACGTGGGCGCGGCGCTGGAGGCGGACTTCCCGTATGAGGCGGCCTCTGAGGCCTTGCCGAAAGAGGGGGAAAGCGCGTACCATACGGCTGCGCTTCGGCTGCGGAATGCTTATGTCATACCTGCCAGGAACCTCCAGACGGTCAAGGAAGCCGTCCTGGAATATGGCGCTGTCGGGATCACCTATTGCAGCAGCCTTTCCTATTATCAATATGATACGGCGGCGCAGTATTGCCCGAATGACGAACCCGAGGACCATGCCGTGGTGATCGTGGGGTGGGACGACGGCTATTCCCGCGGCAATTTCGCCCAGGCTCCCGCCCGGGACGGGGCCTGGCTTGTCAAGAACAACTGGGGGACCGTATTTGGTGACCAGGGCTATTTTTGGTTGTCCTATGAGGACGCCTCCATCGCTTCCCGCGCCTATGTCCTGGAGGCGGGTCCTGTGGAACGTTACGACACGATCTATCAATGTGACAATACGCTTCTGGACGGGATCCAGGACGGGGAAGGGGAGCTCATCCTTTCCAACCGCTATGAACTTTCCGCCGATTGGGGGATGCAAGAAAGGATCAGGGCCGTCAGAGTGGCCGTGCCCACTGCCGGCATGGAATATGAACTGCAGTTATATTTAGGCAGCGGGGAGGGCGACCCGGAAAGCGGGGAGGCGCTGTTGGACGAGCCTTTATGCGGCTTCCTGCCCCATACGGGGACTTATACCATTGACCTTCCGGAGGGGATCGTGGCCGACTATGGGGATACGGTCAACATCGTGCTGCGGCTTACCGGCGCAAGCGTCGCCATCAGCACGGATGTGACCAGGCAGAGCCTAAGGACGGTCTGCAAGTCCGTGGGAGGGACCGCGGCCAGCTTCTGGAAGCGGGACGGCTCCTGGGAGGATTATGGAAACGAGACAGGGCAAAACTTCCGTATCAAGCTGCTGACGTCCCAGGGGGACAGGATGCCTTTGACCGAAGAGGCCATCGCCGCCGTCTATCAAGAATATCTTGCCGCCCAGGAAGAGGAGACCGGAAGCGGCGTCCCCCTCCTGTATCGCAGGCTGCTTGGACGGGAAGGGGAACCGCAGGGCGTAAGGGACTGGCAGGGGAGGCAGGAGGAAGGGGAGCTGCCGATCCGTATCCTGTATGGCTTCCTCTATTCCGAGGAATGGGCTTCGAAACATCCCCAGCTTATCCCGTCTCGGGAAACGTTCTTGTTCGCCTGCCTGGAGGGGGCGGGGACGGCGGATGGGACGGTCCGGGAGGGGATCGCCGGGCTTTACCGCAAGGTGCTTGGCCGGGAATATGACCTGCCGGGGCTGCTTGATTGGTGCGTAAGGTTCGGGGAAGGCTTGTCCTTGGAGGAAATGGAGCGTTTATTTTATCAGTCGGAAGAATATCAAACGCTTGTCTTTTCCGGTTCGATATGATATGATGAAACATATCCGCCCACAGGCGGCGGGAAGGAGGAAGAAGAATGCAGAAAGCGAAATTGCTTCAAAATTGGTGCATAAAGACATTCGGGATCTTCTGCGGGGCGTTTGCCTTAGCCCTTGTCTGGAACATGCAGACGCGCGCGCAGGATGTGACGGTGCAGGGCAATGACATCCAGGCGGCTTTAAGCGTGGCCGAGAATGCCCAGGAGCATGTCACGGTGACGATCCCGCAAGGGGAATATACGGTGGATGCGCCCTTGGTCGTGTTCTCGAATACGACGGTCAACGCCACAGGCGCGGTGATCCATACCGGCGCTTCCGGGCGGGTCCTCTTAAACATTGACGGGAGGCAGAACGTCACGGTCAACGGCGGGACCTGGGTCGGCAACTCTTATGCGGCGATCGAGGTGTTGAACGCGGCGGGCAACGTGGTCCTGGACGGCGTCACCGTCCAAATGGCGGACGGGGCGTTTCGGGAATCTCTGCAGATCAACGGCGGTTCCGGCGCCGAGGTGCGCAACTGCGCCTTCCAGGACGCGACCGTGCTGATCACGAACACAAGCGGCGTGAAGTTCACCGGGAATCGGATCACAGGCGCCAAGAGCTTAAGCCCCGATCCGTCGGACAACAGCGGGACGGGCCTGCTTATAACGAATGTGTCCAACTGTGAGATCACGGGCAACACGATTTCCGATTCGGATTACGTGGGTCTGCATATCCGCAACGACAGCGGCTCCCTGCTTCAGGAGAATACGGTCACGAACAGCATCAGCCGCAACGCGGAAAGCGGCAAGCATGGCGAGGGCTTCATCGTCTGGACCTGCACGGGCACGAAGGTGATGTCCAACTACATTTCCAATACCAAGTCCTGGCAGGCGAACAACGGCAACGGCATCATGGTCTGTGAATCTTCCAAGGACGTGACGGTGGAGAATAATAGGGTCACTCAGTCCGGCAACCATGGGATCCAGGTGACTGCCAACTCCACAGGCATCCTGCTAAAGGGGAACACGATAAGCGGAACCGGCAACATGGGCGTCTCCGTTTCCAGAGGCTCTGCGGCGAACCTGGACGGGAACGTGATAGGCGGCGCTGCCCGGCACGGCGTGACCTTTGACGGAAGAGAGGGCGCCGTAAAGGGCGAGATCCGCAACTGCACGATCTCGGGCAATGGCGTCCATGGCATCCATATCATGAATTCCGCCACAGCCATCATCGTGAACAATGTCCTGCAAAACAACAATGCCAATAAAGAAGCTTCCGCGGCGGAGCCGAACGGCCTGGCCGTCGACCAGGGCTCTACGGTCAGCGCCACGGGGAACCGGATCTATCAGGATGAACTGTATCCGGAGGGGATCGGCATCATCGTCTCCAATAAAAGCACGGCCCAGCTGGAGAGCAACATCATCGGCAACTATGGCAGGATCGGGGTCTATGCGTTCAATTCCTCCCTGGCGACCGGAAGCAACAACGTGGTGGACGTGAAAGCGGATTCCATGGCAAATAACGCGTATTATTTCCAGAACGCCAGCACGCAGGACACGATTTCAGAGAACACACTGGTTAACGTGAGCGTTTCCGCTACCACGGCGAGCGGGCAGAATTACCTGCCTGGCGTGGAAGCCGGCGCGGTGTCCAACGGCCAGAGGTATAAGACCCAGACGGCGGCGCAGGGCGGCACGTTCACGGTATCTTATCCGTCGACGGATGCTTCCGCCGTCATCGTCTATGTGGTGGACGGACATGGCAACGCGGTTTGCTTCAACGCGCCTCCCACGTTCAACCTGCACGATGTGACAGGCAGCACGGAGGCGGGCGGCTCTGGCCAGGGACAGGCAGGCGGCACGGGACAAAGCGGCTCCGGCAACGCGGATATCGCGGCGATCCAGGCGTTCGTCAACAGGCTGTATAACATTGTCTTAAGCAGGGTAAGCGATCCGGCTGGCTTGGAGGATTGGACCAACCAGTTGGCGGCGAAGACGTCCACCGGCGCGGTGGTGGCCCACGGGTTTTTCGATTCCAAAGAGCTAAAGGAGAAGAACCTTTCCGATGCGGAATATGTGAACATCTTATACCGCACGGTCTTAGACAGGGACGGCGATCCGGCCGGGATGGCGGACTGGCAGAACAAGCTGCAGTACGGCCTGTCCAGGATGTACGTGTTCCGCGGCTTCATCGAATCGCCGGAGTTTAAGGCGATGTGCGCCGGCTACGGCATTGAGGCGGGCGACGCGACCCAATACCTGGTAGATCCAAGGGACCAGAATGAGAATGTCACCATGTTCGTCGCGCGCAATTATGTGAAAGCCCTGGGACGCTCTTATGAGGAGGCTGGGCTGAACAACTGGTGCGCCAACATCCTGGCAGGCGCGCGCTCCCCGGAAGCGGCGGTCAAGGAATTCATCTTAGGGGAAGAGTTCACGAACCACCATTATTCCAACGAGCAGACGGTCCGGATCCTGTATGCCACTTACTTCGACAGGGAAGCGGATCCCGCGGGACTTGCGGATTGGCTGGGCAGGATGGAAAACGGCTGGACGCTGGAGAACGTGATCGACGGCTTCGCCGGTTCCCAGGAGTTCCATGAATTGCTTGAGAGTTTCCACTTGTCATAAGGAAGGTTTCAGTGCTGCCGGAACGTCCGTGTTCCGGCAGTATTGGCATTTGCGCGGGAATGCTCCAAAAGCTGCGCGGGGATGGCTCCCAAGAAAGCATAGGGGGATGGATATGGAAGAGAAAGAATGGGAGGTAGCGCCTTTTTCCATGGTGAACCAGGATCCGGAGGAAGCCTTGGCCAAGGATCCCCAGATGCAGGCCCTCTTTCATCAACTGGGCTACCTGGACAGGTGCTGCCGCGTAAGCCTTAAGCCCCAGACGGCATCCAGGATTTTTCTGGGGGAGTGGTGCAAGAAGCTCATCGTGAAGCTAAGCTTCTTCCTGGTGGCGCCCCTGGTACGGCAGCAGAATGAGGCAAACCTTCAGGCGGCAAGCTGTATGAGGGCGCTGCTTAAGCAGGTGGACCAGTTGACGGAGCGCGTATCGGAATTGGAAGAAGAACGGGATGTGCTGCGCGCCCTCTGCGGCAAGCCGCAAAAGCCGGATGGGCAAACCCAGGCGACTGATGCGGGGGCGGAAGGAGGCGGCTCATGAGGATCATCCAGGCATTGCCCTCCCTTGTGTTCGGGGATGGCATCAGCAATGAGGCGCTCCAGATAGACCGCCTTTTAAAGGAAGCGGGGAAGACGACCCATATTTACGCGGAGCGGATCGGTCCGGGCGTGGATGGGCGGGTGGCGTCCGGGATGGACGCCTTGCCCAAGCTGGACAAGGAGGACGTGTTATTGTACCACCTGTCCATCGGGAATGGGATTTATCAGAGATTATCCCAATTATCATGCCATTTGGTCTTCCGTTATCATAATGTCACTCCGGCAAAATATTTTGCCGGGTATGACCCGGAGGCGGAGAGGAATTGCCGCGACGGCTTATGGCAGGTCCGCAGGATGTCTGGCCTGCCGGAATTGGTCCTGGCGGATTCTGGCTATAACGCGGACCATTTAAAGTCCCTGGGGTATCGCTGTCCCATGGAAGTGCTTCCCATCCTTGTGGATCTGAAGGATTATGCGGCGGAACCGGATGGGCGCATTTTGGAACGGTATCGGGACGGGCGGACGAACTTTCTTTTTGTAGGACGCGTCGTGCCCAATAAGAAGCAGGAGGACCTGATCCGCGCCTTTTACGCGTACCATAAATGGATCAATCCGCAATCCAGGCTGATCTTGGCCGGGAATGATGCCAGGGTGGCGCGTTATCGGCAGGAACTGGGGGAATATTGTGATCTCCTGGGCCTTACGGGGGAGGACGTGGTATTTACCGGGAGCGTCCCGTTTGCGGAATTGTTGGCGTATTACCGGGCGGCTGATGTTTTCTTGTGCATGAGCGAGCATGAGGGCTTCTGTATCCCGCTCCTGGAGGTGATGTCGTTCGGGCTTCCCATCATCGCCTATGACGCGGCTGCCGTGGGAGAGACCTTGGGGGATGCGGGCCTTTTGTTAAAGACCAAGGATGTGAAAACCTGGGCGGAAGCGATGGAGCGCGTCAGGCAGGACGAAGGGCTGCGGGCGCGTATGGCGCGCAAGGAAACGGAACGTTTGAAAGATTTTGCGTTTGAAGCTTGCCGGGACAAGCTGTTGGACGCCCTGGGGCGCATTTCCAGGGAAGCCTGAAAGAGAAGCCTGAAAGAAAGCGCCCGAAAGAAAGCGCCTTAAGGGCGCAAGGCAAAGAAGGAAGCGTGGCGGAAACGCTTCGGAATGGGGATGAAGATGGAAAAGATTGATGTGGAAAAAATCATGGAAGAGATCCGGAAGGAAATCCAGGAGAAAGGATATCGGGAGGAGGACCTGGATTTTTCCGGCATCCCGGTGGAGAACGGCCAGGTTGGGGCCGGTAGGCGGTTCCAGATGGATGAGCTGCAGATCCAGTTCAACAATGTGGTCTCGTTTTGCAGCAATCCCATTTATTTCCCGTTGAAAGGCAACCCCATCAAGGTTTTCTTCCAGCGCTTGGTGCGCCGTGCGTTTCTGTTCGTGATCTTTTCGGCGTTCCAGTTTCAGAATCGGTTCAATTCCAGCGTGATGAACTTTTCCCAACAGGTGGAATTATTCATCCAGGAAAATGCGGGGCTACGGAAGCAGTTGGAGGATCAGGGCAGGCAGCTGGAGGAATGCCGCCTGCGGATCGCGCGGTTGGAAGAGTCGTTAAAGCAGGATGCGGCGGATACGGGAGCGGATAGATGAAGAAGATTGGTTTTATCATTCCCTGGTATGCGCAGGACATTCCCGGCGGCGCGGAGGCCGCCTTGCGCGGGCTGGTAGGGCATTTGGCCGAGGCGGGCGTCGAGGTGGAGGTCTTGTGTACGCGTGTCAGGGAATTTACTGCGGATTGGGGCAAGAATCACTATCCCAGAGGGGTCCGCATCGTGCAGGGCGTGCCGGTCCGGCGTTTTGATGTCGTTGCCAGGGACCGGCAGGCGTTTGACCGTGTCA
>CANPWC010000070.1 GCA_947581905.1 uncultured Acetatifactor sp. | reverse complement strand
ATGGCTTGAGAACACGTCTTGTTTTAGCGCCTCCAATGCGTCAGGGGGCAGGCTTTTTTTCGCATCGGCCAGCTTGCTTAGGAGGGGGATGGAAGCATTCGCTTTCAGGGCGGCAAACAAAGGGGCCGCGTCCTTGCGAAACCCCAGGATCCTGGCGTAGGGGGCCAGGTCCATTCCTTTCATCCGTTCCAGGTCTTGCGCATGAAGGTTAAGCAGGATGTGCAGCAGGCAGCGGCTGATCCTGGTGTAGGTCATGTCCCTGGTCTTCAAGAGGCCGCAAAAAGCCTCAAATCCCTCATAACGATATAAGAGGCTTTGGATTCGGTCCGATAAGGCATCCCCAACATCCAGGTAGCCGGAAAATCCCGTTGTTTCCTCTGAGAGAAGCTTGTAATAAAGGGGGAGGGAGAAGTCATCCGTCCGCATGGGATGGAAGTCCTGCAGGCCCTTTTGCAGGACGGTAAGCGCCGCTTTCGGCATTTGCGCTTCCAGGTCCTGGCAAGAGGCCCCGTGATAGATCTGCCTGCGCAGGGAAAGGGCGGAGGGGAAGGCGTAAGCGCCTGCGGCATCCTCCCTGGCAGGGTCGGTCCCGTCATCCGCATCGTCCCCATGGTAGGGAGCGCCCAGGCGTTGGATGGTGCAGGGGTTGATGGCGCTCTTCCTGCGCTGCAGGGCTTTCAGGTATTCTATGCCCAGGATGTTGTTGGGCGATGAGAGGGCGTTAGCGGCCAGTTGGGAAGCAGGGAAGCATTCCCGGAACGCGTCCTGCCTTGCGGCGGGATAGGGTTCCCCCAGGCTTAAGTGGGCGCGCAGCCGAAGCTTTAATCCTTCCGGTTCCTGGGCAAGCACCCCTGCCGCTTCCCTTAAAGGCTCGATGCTTCCGCATTCGCTTCCAAAACACAGGTCGTCGATGACGCCCAGCTTATCTAAGAGGGCGACCGCGCCGGAAGCGAAAAGCTCCGCGCTTCCTGTGGCGCAGATCGTGGGCAGCTCCAACACCAGGTCCGCCCCGCACCGAAGCGCCATTTCCGCGCGATAACGCTTCTCCAGCAGGGCAGGGGCCCCCCTTTGCACGAAATTGCCGCTCATGGCGACGATGAGGTAGTCCGCCCCGGTCCGCTTCCGGCAGGCTTCCAAATGATATTCATGTCCCTTATGGAAAGGGTTATATTCCGCAATGATCCCGCATACGCGCATAAACCCACCTTTGTCCTACGTTCTGGATGCCGTCTTGCTTTCCCGTTGTTTTTTACAATAAAAGCCATGAAATGTATTAAAAAATATACAAAATATCAAAAATTATGGCTTGTACGGTAATGGTGTATTTAGTATAATATAAAAAGAAAGTTTTGTTAAGCCCCAAAACGAATATTATGGGAATGAGGGGCGTCCCGTCGAAAGGAGAAACCAAGATGTCATACATCGACAAAATCAAGGAGAGGACCAAAATCAATAAGAAGACGATCGTCCTTCCGGAATCCAATGACAAGAGGACGCTGATCGCGGCGGCGAAGATCTTGGAAGAGGGCATCGCCAACATCATCATGGTAGGGAACGAGGAGAAGATCACGGATGGCGCCGGCTGGCTGGAAGTGGACCTGACCGGCATCCAGATCATCGATCCCCACACCACGCCGAAGCTGGATGATTACGTGAACCTTCTTTATGAGACGCGGAAAGCGAAAGGTATGACCCCGGAAGCGGCCAGGGAAATTTTGCTTAAGGATTATCTGACGTTTGGCATCGTGATGGTCAAGGCCGGGGATGCGGACGGCATGGTCGCCGGAGCCTGCCACTCCACGGCGGATACCCTGCGCCCCGCGCTGCAGATCTTGAAGACCGCTCCGGGCGTGAAGCTGGTGAGCGCGTTCTTCGTAATGGACACCAAGTTCAAGGACTTGGGGGACGACGGCTCTTTCATCTTCGCGGACTGCGGCTTGAACCAGGATCCTTCTCCGGAAGATTTGGCGGCCATCGCTGAGAGTTCTTCCAGAAGCTTCAAAGCCCTGGTGGGGCCGAAGCCTGTGATCGCGATGCTCAGCCATTCCACGAAGGGCAGCGCCAAGCATGCCCTGGTAGACAAGGTGGCGGAAGCGACCAGGATCGCGAAAGAACAGTACCCTCATCTGGTGCTGGACGGCGAATTGCAGGTGGATGCGGCCCTGGTTCCCAGCGTCGCCAAGTCCAAGGCTCCCGGAAGCCCTGCGGGAGGCAAGGCGAACGTCTTAATCTTCCCGAACCTGGATGCCGGCAATATCGGCTATAAACTGGTGCAGAGGCTTGGTGGCGCGGAAGCCTACGGCCCGATGCTGCAGGGAATCGCGAAGCCGGTCAACGACTTGTCCAGAGGCTGCTCCTGGCAGGATATCGTGGGCGTCGTCGCCCTGACGGCGGTACAGGCGCAGCTGGTCTAAAGGCGACGGGCTTTCCTAAGGACGCCGCTTCCTGGTTTATGGGAAGTAAGCAAGAATCTGTCAATAAGAGAGAAAAGAGGAAGATTAGGATGAAAATATTAGTGATTAATTGCGGGAGTTCTTCTTTGAAGTTCCAGCTGATCGATTCCGATTCCGAGCAGTGCATTGCCAAGGGCTTGTGCGAGCGTATCGGCATTGATGGCAGCATGATTACATATGCCCCTGCGGGAGGGGAAAAGGAAGTCACCGTGACCCCGATGGCGGACCATACGGATGCCATCCGCCTGGTGCTGGAAGCCTTGGCCAATGAGAAGACCGGGGTGGTGAAGAGCTTGGATGAGATCGGGGCGGTCGGACATCGCGTGGTCCACGGGGGAGAGAAGTTCTCCGGTTCCGTGGTCATTACGGATGAGGTCATATCGGCAGTGGAGGAGTGCAACGACCTGGCACCCTTACATAACCCGGCGAACCTGATCGGCATTGATGCCTGTAAGAAGCTGATGCCGGATACCCCCATGGTCGGCGTGTTTGATACCGCCTTCCATCAGACCATGCCGGAAGAGGCTTATTTGTATGGGCTTCCCTTTGAATATTACCAGAAATACAAGATCCGCCGCTATGGCTTCCATGGGACCAGCCATTCCTTCGTTTCGAAGAAGGCGGCAGAGGATTTGGGCGTGCCGTATGAAGATTTGAAGATCATCGTCTGCCACCTGGGCAACGGAGCCAGCGTGTCGGCTGTGAAGAACGGCAAATGCGTTGACACTTCCATGGGGCTGACGCCATTGGAGGGGCTGATCATGGGAACCCGTTCCGGCGATATCGACCCTGCCATCATAGAATTCATCGCCCATAAGGAAGGCAAGGATATCGACCAGGTCATGTCCATCCTGAATAAGAAATCCGGCGTGCTGGGCTTGTCTGGCAACCTTTCTTCGGATTTCCGTGACCTGGAAGCCGGTTATAACAGCGGGGACGAGAATGCCATCCGTGCCCTGAAGACCTACTGTTACCATGTGGCGAAATATATCGGCGCGTACACCGCGGCCATGAACGGCGTGGATGTCATCTGCTTCACGGCGGGCATTGGGGAGAACGCCCCCCTGGTGCGCAGGCTCACTTGCGGCTATCTGGGCTATCTGGGCATTGCCTTAGAGGAAGAGGCGAACTCAAAGCGCGGCGAAGACATCGTCATCAGCACCCCGGGATCCGCGGTCAAGGTCATGGTGATCCCCACCAACGAGGAGCTCGCCATCGCCAGGGAGGTCGTCCGCCTGGTAGGCTGAAATTGAAATCCACAATGTAGGCGAAAAAACGCTACGGCGAGTGGGAAATTTCGGTTCCACACATAAGTCTTTAGAGAAAAACAGCCATACTCTGGCAATATGCCGAGTGTGGCTGTTTCCTTTGACGCTTTTTCTTGACTTGCTTCTTATTTCTTTTTCTGGCTCGCGGCGGCATCCAGCTTGATCTGACGGCGGTTCTTGACTTCTTCCGACATGGGTTTGATGTCCCCGGCAAGCGTCAACGCCTGCTTGGTCGCCATAGGCCCTAAGAGCTCATAGATCAATACGGCGAAAAGGGTGATGTTGCGGATCAAGGCACCCGCCTCCCCTAACTGCATGGCGGTGGCGCACATGCCAAGGGCCACGCCGGCCTGGGGGAAGAGGGTGATGCCCAAGTATTTACAGATTTCAGGAGGACACTTCATCGCCTTGGCGCTGATCGCGGCACCAAGGTATTTTCCGGCGCAACGGAAAACGATGTATACCAGGCCGACGAACACGATGGCCAGGTCGGAGAAGACGCCCAGTTCCAACTGCGCCCCGCTGATGACGAAGAAGAGGGCGAACAAAGGCGAAGTCCATTTATCCGTGGCCCCCATCAGGTCATGGGACAGGGGGCAGATGTTGCAGAAGACCGTTCCAAGCATCATACATACCAAGAGGGAGGAGAAGCCGACATGGATGGGTCCAATGTCGAATTCGAGCATGGCGAGGGATGCGGTCAGGAATACGAACGCGATAGCCAGGTTGAGGCGGTTGGTGTTGGAATTGAACAATTTTTCAAGCAAGGTGAGGATCCAGCCCATGAGCGCGCCCAAGACCAGGGAAGCCACGATCTCGATCAAGGGATTGAGCAGGATGGAGATAAGGTCCACATCCCCGCTTTCCAAGGTCCTGGCAATGCCGAAGGAGACCGCGAACACGATCAAGCCTACGGCGTCGTCCAAGGCGACGATCGGCAGCAGCAGGCTCGTCAGGGGGCCTTTTGCCTTATACTGCCTGACCACCATCAGGGTCGCCGCGGGGGCGGTGGCGGTGGCAATGGCGCCTAAGGTAATGGCCTGTGCCATGGATAGCTTGGACGGCAGGAACATATGGACGGCGATCAGGGACAGGTCGACGAACAAAGTGGCGGCCAGCGCCTGGAAGATGCCGATGACGAAGGCTTGCCTGCCGGTTTCCTTAAGGTCCGAGAGGCGAAATTCATTGCCAATGGAAAAGGCGATGAACCCCAGGGCGACTTCGGAGACCAGGGAAAGGGCGGCCACCTGGTCTTCTGTGTTGAACCCTAAGCCGCCGATCCCCAAACGTCCCAGGAAATAAGGGCCGATCAACACGCCGGCGATCAAATAGGCGGTGACATTGGGAAGCCGGAACGGCTTGAAGACCCTGGTCATGATCAGCCCGGCCAGGATGGCGATGGATACGGATAATAAGGTATACAAAATAAGACCTCCTAGTTCAAAAATTGTGGTGTTTCATGGAAATTCCCGTTCCCTGTTATTTATATAACGGATTCCGTCAAAAAACAAGCGGAAATAGTTACAATTAATCCGTTTTTTCCCCGTTAAAATTTGACGGCTTGCGCAATGTCACGACCACGATTTCGGGTCGATCATTGATCCTCAAAGGAATGATGCTGTTGCCTAAGCCCCGGCTTACGACCATGTGGGTATTGCCCGCGGTGAAAAGCCCCGCGTCATATTTGGGGAAGAGCCCCTGGTTGGGGGCGATGAGCCCGCCGATTAAGGGAAGGCGGAATTGCCCTCCATGGGCATGGCCGCACAGCGCCAGGTCGATCCCGCATTCCACATAGGTCTCGAAAAGTTCCGGCCGATGGGATAGCAAAAGGGTGAACGTGTCGGCGTCGCCAATCAGTCCCTTAAGCTTTGTCCTGGCCATGGCGGCGGCTTCCCCGAACAGGTCCCCCTGCAGTTGGAAATAAGGGTCATCCAACCCGATCAGCATAAGGGAGTCCGTCCCTTTTTCCAAACGGACGGACTGATCTCGCAGCACATGCACGCCGGCGTTGTCAAGGCCGGTCATCAGTTGATCAAAATCTTCAATGACGGCTTCGTGATTCCCTGTGACATAATAGGTGGGAGCCAGGCTCGCCGCTTCCCTGGCGAAATCCAGGGCGATGCCAATGTCCGTGCGGCTAGAATCCACCAGATCCCCCGTCAGGGCGATCAGGTCTGGGGAACAGTCGGAAAGGAGGCGCAGAAGCTTCTCGTTCTTTTCGCCAAATTCCGCGTTGTGCAGGTCGGACAGCAGGGCGACCCGAAAACCATTGAAGGAATCGGGCAGGCGTTTTGACATGATTTGCACCTCGGTCGCCTCCAGGGCGGTATTGCCCCAGATCAGCCATAGGGCAAGCGCTGTCAAGATAGGGATGGCAAGGAGCCATAGATGCTTTTTCTTGATTCGGTTTTTCAAAATCGTCCTCCTTTTAGTCCTCCTGGAATCTTGCGGGGGATGCCCCCATCTTCATCTTACGGATGGAACCGTGGATTTATGAAACGGCAACCTAAGATTATCACACAACAAACGGGAAGGCAACGGCTTTCTTGGACTGATGGGGGATGGAATATAGAAAATCCGGATATTAGGGTACCCAAAGGAAAGGTTTTGTGGTAGAATGTCGACAGTAAAAACGTCTGTCGACCATTGAATTGAATGTGCGCCTGGCGGCGCACTTAAATCAAGGTATGATAACTTGGTACCAGGATAGGAGGGATGATGGTTATGGCACATGAAATAGGAATTTCCGCCAGGGAGGCTTTGGAGAAATTAAAGGAGGGAAATGCGCGCTACCTGGATTCTTGTGTAAACATGGGCGACATTTCGCTTAAGATAAGGAAGAAAACTTGCAGGGAAGGGCAGCATCCTTATGCGGTCTTGATCGCCTGCGCCGATTCCAGGGTGATCCCGGAGAGCATTTTTTCCGCGGGGATCGGAGAGCTTTTCGTCATTCGGGTGGCTGGCAACGTGATTGACGACCACCAATTAGGAAGCATTGAGTATGCGGTGGAGCACTTAGGGTGTCAGTTGGTAGTGGTCATGGGACATACGAGGTGCGGCGCGGTGGGCGCGGCCATCCGCAAAGAAGCAAACGGCTACATTAAGTATATTACGGATGAAATCAGGGCGGCCATTGGGGAGGAGACGGATGATTTCAAGGCATCCTGCCTGAACGTGCAGCGCAGCGTGCGCTTAATTGAGGAAAACCTGGATATTCGGGCCATGGAAGAACGTGGGCTGAAAGTGCTTGGCGCTGTTTACCATATTGAGGACGGACATGTGGATTTTTTGTAAGGGCGTGAAGGAAAAGAATGGCTTAGGGGCGGGGGGTGGCGCTCCTTGTATCCAAAAAAATACAAGTTTTCCCGAAAAAAAGATTTGACAAAGTTTTTTTGGCGTGTATAATGAGGGACAAACAAAGGCGTTTTCACTGAAAGGATTTTAGTGGAAGCGCCTTTATTTTAATATGGTGACAGAATTAGGATTGGGAGCAACGGGGCTTTTGGAAAAAGGCCGCCGGCTCCCTTTTTTAATCCTTAAGCCAAAGACGAGGAGGAAAAATTATGAATGAAGAAATGATGAATGCTGTAAATGGCGCTGTTTTCAATGTCTGGTTCCTGATCGGCGCTGCCCTGGTATTCTGGATGCAGGCCGGCTTTGCCATGGTGGAAGCTGGCTTCACCAGGGCGAAAAACACGGGGAACATCCTGATGAAGAACCTTATGGATTTTTGCATCGGTACAGTGGTGTTTATCCTGATTGGTTTTAGCCTCCTGCTGGGGGAGGATGTCCTGGGCTTTATCGGCAAGCCTGGGTTTGACATCTTCACCAACTATGGGGATTTTGACTGGTCGAATTTCGTATTTAACCTGGTATTCTGCGCCACCACCGCCACGATTGTGTCAGGGGCCATGGCGGAGAGGACGAAATTTTTATCCTATTGTATTTATTCTGCCGTGATTTCTGCGGTAATCTATCCCATTGAGGCACACTGGATCTGGGGAGGGGGCTGGCTATCCCAGCTTGGCTTCCATGATTTCGCAGGTTCCTGCGCGATCCATATGGTGGGAGGCATGAGCGCCTTGATCGGGGCCGCCCTTTTGGGACCCCGTATCGGTAAATACAACCGGGATAAGGATGGAAAGATTACCAAAGTAAACGCTTTCCCAGGACATAACCTTGCCTTGGGATGCTTGGGATGCTTTATCCTGTGGCTTGGCTGGTACGGATTTAACGGGGCCGCTGCCACCAGCGTGGAACAGTTGGGGAGCATTTTCCTGACCACCACTGTGGCGCCTTCGGTAGCGACGGTGGTTTGTATGATTTTTACCTGGATCAAATATGGCAAGCCGGATGTATCCATGTGCCTGAACGCCTCCCTGGCAGGGCTGGTCGCCATTACCGCGCCCTGTGACGTGACGGATGTCGTAGGGGCTGCCGTAATCGGCGCTGTTGCAGGATTGTTGGTAGTATTCGGCGTCTGGTTCCTAGATTATAAGCTTCGGGTGGATGATCCTGTTGGCGCTGTTGCAGTGCATTTTATGAACGGGATCTGGGGCACGGTTGCCACAGGCTTGTTCGCGACCACGGCCGCGCCTGGGAATGACAGTGTCGTCGGCCTGTTTTATGGCGGCGGCTTAAAGCAGCTGGGAATCCAGCTTTTGGGTGTGTTGTCCGTTTGCGCTTGGACGGCGGTTACGATTACGGTGGCTTTCCTGGTCATCAGGGCTTGTGTAGGCCTGCGTGTCAGCAGGGACGAGGAGATCATCGGCCTGGATTCCACGGAGCATGGGCTTCCTTCCGCTTATGCGGGATTCAGCATTATGGATATATCTAACACCATGACCATGGAAGTCAATGAAAATACCAGTCTTGGAAATGATGATTATGAGACTGCCACTGCCGTACAAAAGGCGGCCGCCGTGAAAGTGGCGTCTCCACAGCCGGCGATCGCCAGCGGGATTTACAAGGTTTCCATTATTGCGAAGCTGTCCCGCTATGATCAGGTGAAGAAAGCCTTGAATGATCTGGGCGTCACCGGCATGACCGTGACCCAGGTCATGGGCTGTGGAATCCAGAAAGGGGCAGGTGAGATGTACCGTGGCACGGAAATTGACGCAACCCTGCTTCCTAAAGTGAAGATTGAAGTAGTGGTCAGCAAGATTCCGGTAGACGATGTAATTGAAGCCGCCAAGAAAGCTTTGTATACAGGACATATCGGAGATGGCAAGATCTTCGTCTATGGGGTGGACCGGGTTGTCAAGATCCGCACTGGAGAGGAAGACTACGCCGCGTTGCAGGATGTGGAATAAGTATCAATGTAAAAGTGAATAAATAGCTTCCTGACATCTTGCAATATGTAGGACAGTGTGTTAAAATTTTCCTGATTATTGAATCGGCATCCTGTTGGTGCTTAATGTTCGGTGCTTAGTGTCTGGTGCCTGGCAACTGATGCTTAAGTGGTTTGGGATTTGTGCAACAGGGCAGCCACATATCAAACAGGAAGAAGGGATAGGAATGGGCGTTCTACGCATACTGCTGGACGAGGTGGAGTTCAGCATCCCACAAGGATTGCCGTTCGAATCTTTTGTGGAGGATGATTGGTGGGTCGAAATAGGGCAGAATATCATGGTGATCTTTTTACTCATCGCCATGGCCATCTTCATCCTGGTCATTTATATTAGGAATCGGAAGTAACAGTTCAACCAGCCGCCGGATATGATGGAAAATCGTGCTTGCACGAATTTTCCATCATATCTGGCGGCTGAGGGAGCGCCATCTTATGAGCAAAGATAGTCGCGAAGCGACGTAAAAGCGCGTAAGCGCGGCTTTGCGAATGGCGCGGGCTGAACTGTTATAAGTAACGGTGAAGTAACACAAGAAAAATAATTTTACCGGTTGACAAAAGTTTGTGCAGCATGTATAATGAACAAGTGTGTGAACGTGTCTACACAGGAGACTGCTATGTTGGTGGATTTATCGGATGTTCTTTCCTCATACGGCAAGGTGGAGACGATGAGCGTCCCTTTGGAGATGACGAGCTTTCAAAGCGGCATGGGTGATTTCCCCATAACGCAGGCCTCCCCTCTTACCTTGGTCTTCACCAATATCGGCGAGGGCAGGGCGAAGCTTAAGGGAGATGCGAAGTTGGTCTTCCAGGCCAGATGCGACAGGTGCTTAAGGCAGGCGCCTCTTCCCATGGAGCTTTCGTTCGAGGAAGAGGTTTCCGTTCCCGGCGGGGCGGAGGATGAAGTTTTCGCGTGCCTGGACGGGGAACGGCTTGATGTGGAGATGTTGGCATACGATGAAATATTGATGAACTGGCCGATGAAGATCCTTTGCCGGGAAGATTGCAAGGGCGTATGCCCTGTATGCGGCAAGGACCTTAACGAGGGTGACTGCGGCTGCGACAGGTTCGTGCCGGACCCCAGGCTGGCCGCCATACAAGAGATATTTAACGCGAATAAGGAGGTGTAAAGCGATGGGTGCTATTTGTCCTAAAAATAAAACTTCCAAAAGTAGAAGGGATAAGAGACGGGCTAATTGGAAGATGTCCGCCCCTACTTTGGTGAAATGCAGCAAGTGCGGAGCGCTGATGATGCCCCACAGGGTCTGCAAGGCTTGCGGTTCTTACAACAAGAAGCAGGTCGTGAGCGTTGACTGACGAAGGAAGCGACAGAAAGGCTTTTCCCGAAGGGAAAAGCCTTTTTTTCCGTTTTTAAGTTAGAAAAAAAGCCCTTGATTTTTATGACGTGGCCTAGTATAGTAGAGAAAGGTATTACGAACGGCGTTCCGGACAGATGGATGCCTTTGGGTTTGGGAGGAGATTAGGATGGCTGAGTTGGTAAACGTGGCGGTAGACGCCATGGGCGGCGACAACGCCCCTGGAGAGATCATCAAGGGAGCGGTGGAAGCCATAAAGGAAGATGAAAGGGTGAAGGTGTTCCTCTTAGGCAAGGAAGAGATCCTTAGGGAGGAACTGAAGAAATACGAATATGATGCCTCGCGCATGGAGGTCGTCCCTGCACAGGAGGTCATAGAGACCGCTGAACCGCCCGTCATGGCGATCCGCCATAAGAAGGATTCTTCCATCGTCAAAGGCATGTATTTGGTGAAGGATGGGACGTGCGACGCTTTCGTGTCAGCGGGTAGCACCGGTGCGGTGCTGGTGGGCGGACAGATCATCGTCGGACGCATCAAGGGCGTGGAACGTCCTCCTTTGGCTCCGTTGATCCCTACGGAAAAGGGGGTAAGCCTCTTAATCGACTGTGGGGCCAATGTGGATGCCCGTCCCTCCCATCTGGTACAGTTCGCCAAAATGGGCAGCATCTATATGGAGAACGTGATGGGGGTCAAGGACCCTCGTGTCGGCATCGTCAACATCGGCGCGGAAGAAGAAAAGGGAAACGCCCTGGTCAAGGAGACGTTCCCCTTGTTGAAAGAATGTAAGGACATCCATTTCATCGGCAGCGTGGAAGCCAGGGACATCCCGTCCGGGGTGGCGGATGTGGTGGTATGTGAAGCTTTCGTGGGAAATGTGGTCTTGAAGATGTATGAGGGCGTAGCAGGCGCGCTGCTTCGGCAGGTGAAGGCAGGGATGATGACCTCTTTGCGCAGCAAGATCGGGGCGCTTTTGGTGAAGCCTGCCTTGAAGGGGACGCTTAAGGCTTTCCAGACGGAAGAGTATGGCGGG
>CANPWC010000069.1 GCA_947581905.1 uncultured Acetatifactor sp. | reverse complement strand
GGGACCCACGGCATGTCCTATATCAGGATGACCGAGGCGATGATGAAGCAGTTCGGCGTACAGGTGGACCATCCCGGGCCGGGGCTGTTTAGTACGGCCAAGGGGCAGCGCTATACAAGCCTGGATTACCAGGTGGAGCCGGACGTGTCCGCCGCCTGCTATTTCTATGCCTGCGTCCCCCTTTTGGGCGTGCCCGTCCTGGTGGAAAACGTCCATGCCGGCTCCATGCAGGGCGACATCGCCTTCCTGGATGTTTTAAAGCGGATGGGGTGCAGCATGCAGGATACGGCTGACGGCATCCTCTTAGCCCCTCCCAAGGGAGGGAGCTTCCCGGGCGTGGATGTGGATTTCGGGGCGTTCTCCGACCAGGCGATCACCCTGGCCGCCATCGCGTCTTTCGCCTCCACCCCTACCACCATCCGCAATATCGGGCACATCCGTTACCAGGAAAGCGACCGCATGGCCGCCATCGTGCAGCAGCTCGGCAAGCTGGGCATCCTTTGCCGGGAAACGCAGCATAACCTGACAATCTATCCGGGCAAGCTGCATGCCGCCGCCATAGACACCTATGACGACCATCGCATGGCGATGGGCTTCTCCCTGATCGGGCTGCGCGTCCCGGGCATCGTCATCCGAAACCCCGACTGCTGCCGCAAGACCTTTGAAAACTATTTCCAGGTGCTGGAGGAGTTCGTCCGCCAGTGCCGGTAGCGGGGCGGGGCTTTATGCCCTGTCAAGAGAATTTTGGTGCGCCTGACAGGTGAATTTCCACCTGTACACAAGGAAAAAACCATGCTATAATGGGTTGGCAGGGTGGCACTTTAAAATGTAACGATTACAAGCAAACGGGAGGTAGGTTCCATGAGCAGGAAGAAAGTCGTCGTTTCCCTTGGGCATGACGCCCTGGGCTATACTACCACGCAACAGCAGGACGCCGTCAAGGTTACGGCACGGGCCCTTGCGGATTTGGTAGAGGAAGATTATCAGCTCACCATCACGCACAGCAACGGTCCCCAGGTCAGCATGATCCATAAGGCGATGAGCGAACTGAAAAGGGTCTACCCCGATTATACGCCCGTCCCCATGTGCGTCTGTTCCGCCATGAGCCAGGGATATGTCGGCTTCGACATCCAGAACTCGCTTCGCGCGGAGCTTTTGGGGCGAGGCATCTCCAAGCCGGTGAGCACGATCTTAACCCAAGTCACCGTAGACCCCTACGATGTGGCTTTCTATGAGCCCACCAAGGTCATCGGCCGCTATATGTCCCGGGACGACGCGGAAGTGGAGGTCAAAAAGGGGAACTACGTGAAAGAATACCCGGACCATCAATACCGCAGGATCATCGCCGCGCCCAAGCCGATTGACATCGTGGAGATTGAGGCGATCCGTGCCCTCGTGGCCGCTGACCAGGTGGTCATCGCCTGCGGAGGGGGCGGTATACCGGTCATCGAACAGCACCGGGCGCTGAAAGGCGCATCCGCCGTCATTGAGAAAGACGCCATCGCCGGCAAGTTGGCCGAAGAGCTTCAGACGGAGGAACTCATCATCCTCACCGGGGTGGACTGCGTTTACCTTCATTTTGGGAAAGAAGGGCAAGAAGAAATCCCGGCCATGAACGTCACCCAGGCGGAAGAATACATCCTCCAGGGGCAATTCGAGCCGGGAAGCATGCTTCCGAAGATCGAGGCCGCCATCAGTTATTTGAAAAAAGTCCCGACCGGGAAGGTGCTGATCACCTCCATGAAGTCGGTCAAGGACGCCATCCGCGGCAAGGCGGGGACCGTCATCACGGCGTAAGCATAAAGGCGGCGCTACGTGCCGTCAATTCCTTGGATAAGACAGGGCCGCGATAAGCGCCCCGATCAGGATGCCGAAATCGGCCAGGTTGAAGACGACCTTGCGCAGTCCCTCCCAGGGGACGGCGAAACTAAAATAATCCACCACATATTTACGCTTCAGGCGGTCATAAGTATTGCTGAACGCGCCTCCCAGCAGGAGGGAAAGGCCCAGGCGCAGCGGGCGGTTGCCCCAGTTGCCTAAGCTTATGGCAAAGAGCAGGAGCACCGCCAAAGTCCATATGACGGAGAGGACCGTGACCACGGTCCTCTTTTTCTCGCCCAGACGCATCATCCCGCCCGCGTTGTGGGACTTCCTCACCAAAAGGAAGCCCTTGCAGCGCTTCCGGGTCCCGCCAGGGGCATCCTTTTTTTCCATCTGATCCTTAAAATGCTGGTCCAGGGAGAACAACCCCGCCACCAACAAAAGACATCCTATGACAGCCATGGCACATCCTATTCCCAGTTTACTTCAGATCCAGCTTCAGGTTCGCGAACAAGCTTCCCAGGCTGGTAGTCGCGTTGCCTTCAGACTTGAAATGGAAATCCTCGACTTTCTCCGTCTCGTCATTCTCCTCCACTGCCTTCATGCTCAGGGAAATCTTGCCGTTATTGGTCTTAAGCACCTTGGTCTTCACCTTGTCGCCCACATGCAGCACGTCCGCCGGGCTCTTGACCCGCTTGGAGCTGATCTGGGATACATGCACCAGCCCGCTTAAGCCATCCCCCAGGCTTACGAACGCGCCATACGGGGTAAGGCTTTCCACCGTGCCCTCCAGCACGCTTCCGGGAATGACCATCGCGATCTTGCGCTCCCGCTCCTTGACGGATTCCTCCCGCAGGATCACCTTGGAGGACAACACCAGCTTCCTTTTCGCCTGGTCCACCGTAATGACACGCGCCTTCACCGTTTTGCCCAGCCAGGGGTTGACATCTTCCACATAGTCCAGGGACAGCTGGGATGCGGGGATGAAGCCTCTGATATCCTCCACATAGGCGATCACGCCGCCATTGGTGACGCCGGAAATCTTCACGGTCAGGTCCGTGCCCTCTTCCAGGTATGTCTTAAGCTTATCCCAAGCCAGGATCTGATTGGCCGCCTTCCGGGAAAGCAGGATGTTGCCCTGGCCGTCGTCCACCTTGACCACGCTGGCTTCCATGACGTCCCCTGCCTTGACATCCCGCAGGATGGAGAAGCCCGGCGCGTCGCTTACATCTTCCGCCTTGATGATGCCCTGGGCATAATAGCGCAGGTCAAGGACCACGCCTTCTTCATTGACGGAGAGGACCGTCCCGGTCAGGATATCCCCTTCCTTTATCTTACGGAAAGAATCTTCCAACTCTTTCGCATAATCCGCCATGGTCTCCACGGGCGCTTCCGGCTCCGTAGCCGGCTCCTGCTTTGCCGCTTCCGGCTCCGCGGCTTGCTCCTGCTTTGCTGCTTCCGGCTCCGCGGCTTGCTCCTGCCTGACCGCTTCCTGTTCCACTGTTTCCTTTACCTCTTCCATTTTGATCTCCATTTCTGCGCCGCCCGTATGTCTGCCCCATGCACCCGGCGGCGCGCGGGCGCGAGGCTTTTATGCCTTTATTTCATGCCTTTATGATGATAGCAGCGCTTTCTTTTTCCAGAACCCCAGGCGATAGAACACGGCCGTGATCGTGGCTCCCAGGATCCAGGAAATCAACAGCGAGATGAAGATGCAGGCGCTGTTGCCGTTCGGAAGCTCGCTAGACCTGGTCATGTAAGCGATCCCATAAGCCAAGGGCACGCGGATCGCCACCGTCGTGACCATGGAAATCCACATGGGAGTCACCGTGTCCCCCGCGCCCCTCATGACGCCGGATAGGCACTGGGTCACTTCCATGGCGATATAGCCTACCGCCAATATTTTCATCATGTCAAAGCTTAATTCCACCAGTTCCGGCGTGTCCGTGAAAATGCTCATCAGCCCCCGTCCAAACAACAAGATCAAAAGCGTGATCACCGCCGAAGTCGCCATCGCGATGAACGTCCCTTCCTTGGTCCCCTGGACGACGCGGTCCATGCGGTTGGCGCCGATGTTCTGCCCGGAATAAGTGGTCATCGCCGTGCCGAAAGAGAACGCGGGCATCATGGCGAAGCCGTCCACGCGCATGACGATGACGTTGGCCGCGATGAATTGTTCCCCGAAGCTGTTGGTCAGAGACTGCACCACGATCATGGACATGGAGAAGATCGCCTGCGTGACGCCGCTGGGCAGCCCCAGGCGAAGCAGGTTTATCAGCATTTGCTTCTGAGGCTTTAAATACTTCTTATCCATGTCAAAGATATCCCGCATTTTACACAGCTTCAAGAACGCCAGGAACGCGGAGATCCACTGGGCGATGACCGTGGCCAAGGCCACGCCTGCGACGCCCATGCCGAAGCCTGCCACGAAAAGCAGGTCGAGCACGATGTTGAGGGCGGTAGCCACCAATAGATAGACCAGGGCGGACACGGAATCGCCCAACCCCCTTAAGACGCCGCCCAAAATGTTGTAGAATGCCGAACCGGCAATCCCCATGAACAAGATCATCAAATAGGAATCGCACCAGCCTATGATGCTCACCGGCGTATTGAGCAGCCGCAGCAAAGGCATTGTGACGAACGGGGCTAAAATCATGACGAACAGGATCGAGACAAACGTCATCGTGATGCAGCATCCGATCGACTTGGACAATTCTTCCCGCTGCCTAGCGCCGAAATACTGCGACACCATAATTCCCGCCCCAACGGAAACCCCTACGAAAAGCACCAGCAGCAGGTTCAGGATCGGTCCTGCGCTCCCTACCGCGGCTAAAGCATTGTCCCCCACATAATGTCCCACAATAATGCTGTCCACCGTATTATATAGCTGCTGGGCGATGTTCCCGATCAGCATTGGGATCGTGAATGCCACGATCTGCTTTCCGGGACGCCCCTGCGTCATATCGATGGGCGCAAAAAGCTTCTTTAAAAAGTTCATCCGATAAGCCTCTCCTAACTCCTTTATTACACGAGGTTGGCCGCCCCGATCATGCCTGCCTGGTTGCCAAGGGACGCCACCGTGACTTCAGGGACCTGGCCGCGTTCGCCGCCGAAGCACTCCTGCTGCAGGCGCTGGTTGATCGGCGCCAGCAGATAATCCTCCTGGGCGGAAATGCCGCCGCCCACCAACACTTTCTGCGGACGGAAGATGTTCACCAGGTTAATGATGCCCATCCCCAGCTTCCTGCGGTAATTGTCAACCAAACTTAAGGCCGAAGCGTCTCCCTCTTTGGCAGCCTCGAAAATCATCTCCACCGCCAGGTCTGCGGCATTCCCGCCGCACTTCTTCCAAAGCGCGGTATCCGGATCCGCCTCCATGGCGCGCTTCCCGTCCCGAAGAAGCGCCGTCGCGGAAGCATAAGCCTCCAGGCAGCCCCTCCTGCCGCAGGTGCACAGCTCGCCATCCTCCACGATCGCCATATGGCCCAGTTCACAGCCGCCTACCATTTTCCCTTCAAAAATCTTGCCGTCGATGACCACGCCTCCGCCCACGCCGGTCCCCAGCGTCAGCATCACCACGTCAGTGCAGCCTTTCGCCGCGCCCGCAACCGTCTCGCCCAGCACGGCGCAATCCGCGTCATTGGCCACATAAACGGGCACAGGCAGATATTTCTCCAGTTCCTCCACCAAAGGAACGTTTTCCCAGCTGATATTGTTGGAATAGATGACCACGCCCCTCTTACGGTCCGTCGTCCCGGGCATGCCCACGCCCACGCCAGCGCAGCGTTCAATGGGGATCCCCTCCTCCACCAACAGGGCATAAGTCGCCTGGCCGATGTCGCGGACGACCTCTTTCCAGCCTCTTTGCGCCCCGGTATGGATGGACGTCTGGGCGATCAGGTTCTGTGCCTCGTCCACCAGGCCGATCTTCACGTTCGTCCCGCCGATGTCGATGCCGACCCTGACCGGGTCCTCTTTGGGCCCAATGGTCGTCACCAAGGCCTCACACTTGCCGGCCACCTCATATTCCCCGCTGCCCGCAGGCAGGAAGAAACTGTCGCCCTTCCGATATTCCATCACATCGCCGCCGCAGCGGATGGAGCCGCTTCCCTCTAAGAACAGGATGCTGACGAAAGAGCTCTGGTCCACGCAGCCCTCCACCTCGCGCATGGTCTTCCCGTCCAGGCATAATTTATCCACGGTAAAATAATCGCAGCTGGCCACATGGGGGTTCGCGCTCCCTTTGCGCGTCACGGGACTGCGCCTGGTCACATCCAAAGCCTTCGCCACATGCAGGTCCCTCTTCTTGCCGTCCTTGCCGACACGCCCATAATCATAGACGCGGTAAGTCACGTTGGAATTCTGCTGGATCTCCGCGATGACGATGTCCTTGCCGATGGCATGGATGGTCCCCGACTCGATGAAGAACACGTCGCCCTTATGGACGGGGGCGGCGTTAAGCACCTCCAACAGGGTATCCTCTTTAATCCTCTGCTCGAACTCTTCCTTGCTGATCTCCTTTTTAAAGCCGTAATACAGGAAAGCCCCTTCCTTGCAGTCGCAGACGACCCACATCTCCGTCTTGCCATACTGCCCTTCGTTCTGCAGGGCATATTGGTTGTCGGGATGCACCTGGATGGACAGGTTGTCCTTGGCATCGATCAGCTTGATCAAAATCGGGAAGTCCTTGAACCTCCTGCAGTTGGTGCCCAAGACCTCCCTGCCCTGCGCCTCAATGTACTGCGCAAGGGTCTTCCCGGCGAACTCTCCGTTGGAAATCCGGGACGGCCCGTCCGGGTGACAGGACAACTCCCAACTTTCCGCCAAAATATCGCCGTCATACTCTTTATTGTACTCTTCTACCAGACGATGTCCGCCCCACAGGTAATCCTTATAGCTGGGCGTCAAATGTAATAGCGCCATATTTCCTCCTCCTTTACCCTACCCTACACGCGGCCAGGCACATTTTCAATCTAATACTACAATAATTAAAGCGATAGTTCAAGCGCTTTCCAGCGTTTCCTCCAAAAAGTCCGGCGCTCCCTTAAAAATCCCTTCCTCCAAAGCAGCGCATAAGGCGCGTCTTTACGCCTCCCCTAAAAAGGCGAACGGCTCCTTGGCGTCCATCCGCAGAAACTGCATGCACAGGTAAGCGCCGCGCAGGGACACGCGCTCCTTGGACAAGATGCGCCGCACCTCGGCCTTATCCGCCAATACCACGCTGATGCGCTCCGAAGATTCACTCATCTGTATGCCCTCAAGGTCCTCCACCGTGCCAAAGACCGCGGCGCTCGCTTCGTCCGTCAGCCCAGGCCCCAAGTAGAACGGACGCCTGAAGCAGGCATCTCCCCCGGTGTATTCCCGGAAAGAAAGCCCCGTCTCTTCCTTCATCTCCCGTACGGCCGCCATCCCGGCGCTCTCCCCATCATCCACCAGTCCCGCGGGCAAGGCATAAATTTCCTCATCCAAAGGATAACGGTACTCCTTGATCATCACGAGCCTTGGCTCTTCTTCCTTTGTCACCGCATAGATCACGATCCCCTCCGGGCGCAGGTCCTTCGTATAAAGCTTCAGGTCCTTTTCCTCATTGCGGGACGCGAAATAATAATCAAACAGTTCGCCCTTTTTGTTGCGGGCGTCAATATGGTACAGGTTCAGGTGCGGGTTCTGGGTCAGCTTCTGGACCCCCTCTATCTTCTTCACGCTCTTTCCCACTTTCCGGGACATGCCCGTACTGCAAAAATCAGAGGGAAGCCTTGCGGCTTCCCTTCACGTATCTTATGGACTAACGGCTCGGCCTATGCTTCAAGTCCTTGATCGGGATATTGGCGAACAGCGCGGGCACCGTGCCGTTGCCTCCCTCTGACTCCGTCTCCGTGATCTGGATGTCCAAGCCTTGGGGGTCGATGTCCATGTACTTGGAAATGACCTCTATGATGTCGTTCTTGATCATCTCCATCATTTCAGGAGAACAGTTCGACCGGTCAGAGACCAGGATGAACTTCAGGCGGTCCTTCGCCACCTCGCTGGACCCCTTTTTACGGAAAAGGTCTATCAACTTCATAACGACAATCCCCCTTATTTATTTTTGAAAAAATCGGCAATCTTCGCGAATAAGCCCTTTTTGGCATCCAGGTCCATGAACGGGACGTCCTCTCCCAGGATACGCTTACAAATGTTCAGGTAAGCCTCCCCCGCCATGCTTCCGTTCCCTACCAGGGGTTCCCCATTATTCGTGGAGACCACGATCTGTTCGTCATCCGGCACCACGCCGATCAGGTTGATGGACAGGATGTCGCAGACATCGTCCACCTTAAGCATGTCGCCCCGCTTCACCATGTCCATGCGGATGCGGTTGATGACCAGGTCGATCTTGCGAAGCTCCCCGGCTTCCAACAGGCCTACGATCCGGTCCGCGTCACGGATGGCGGATACCTCGGGATTAGTCACGACCAAGGCCCTGTCCGCTCCCGCGATGGCGTTCTTGAAGCCCTGCTCGATGCCTGCCGGGCAATCCAAGAGGATGTAATCGAACTCCTCCCGCAGCTCATTCACCAGCTCCACCATCTGCTCCGGGCTTACCGCGTCCTTGTCCCTCGTCTGGGCGGAGGGCAGCAGGCACAGGTCCGGGAACTTCTTATGCTTGATCAGCGCCTGCTTCAGGCGGCACTTCCCTTCAATGACATCAACCAGGTTATATACAATGCGATTCTCCAGGCCAAGGACCACATCCAAGTTGCGCAGCCCGATGTCCGTGTCGATCATCACAACTTTCTTCCCCAACATCGCAAGCCCGGTCCCCACGTTCGCAGTGGTGGTCGTCTTGCCTACTCCGCCTTTGCCAGACGTGATCACGATTACTTCACTCATTTTCCCTATCTCCTTTATAATTTATCTAAACAACCCTTGGTCATAGGCTCGACATAAATCGTGCCGCCCCTCGCCAGCGCGATCTGCGGCGCGTAAGCGCCGGGAGCCGCCTTCTCCTTTTTGAAAAGGCGCTTGCTGCCCCTTTCCTTATCCGGGCTCTTCGCGATGTGACGCCCGATCTGCAGCTGGATCGGCTGCATATCCAAGGCAAAAATAAAGCAACTGTCGTCCCCGTCCACTCCGGCGCAGGCAATTCCTTTCAACGCGCCGAGCACTACCACGTTCCCCGTGGACACGATCCTCGCCCCCGGGTTCACGTCGCCGATCAGGGTGACGCTGGTGGGGCACTCCAGGACTTGCCCGGAACGGAGGTTGCCCTTGTAAAAGCCGGTCCCCGCATCCATCTGCTGGTCCTTGGCCGCCTCCATCACAGGGAACTTCCCGCGCCCCTTAAGGGAAGCGCTTCCCTCCCCTCCTGAAGCATAAGCCTTTCGTAAACCGGGCTTCGCGCCCGCAGACGGGGCTTGGTCCTGGAACGCCTTGACGCGTTCGCGCATCCGCTCCTCCTGTACGCCGTCCCGGTCCAGGATGCTGACGATCTGCACGGTGCTGTTCGCCATGATGCAATCCACGGCCTGCAGCGCCTCTTCATCGCTTAAGTCCCTGCCGGAGAACGAGACCGCCATCTTGGCCCCCTGGAAAAAATCCCCGGATTCCCTGAACTTCTTCCCAATGATTTGCAACAACTCCTCGAACGGAAGCTGATCATCCAAGACCAGCTCCATACCGTATTGGTTGCTCTTAATCATCACTTCTTTCTTCATGCTTCCTCCAAACCGTAATCCTTTCCCGCCCTGCGTAAAGCCGCGGCCGGCCTTTTCCCAGCATCTTGTATTATAACTGTTTTGTCAAAAGATGAAAAGAGGTTTTAAAAAGAAAAATGAAATTTGTCGACACACAGCTCGACGCATACGGGATAATGATCGGAAAGGAAGATGCCGTCCCGCGTATCCGTCCATTTCTCCAAATGCGTGCAGGCGAAGTCCTTGCTGGTAAAAATAAAGTCAATGCTGCCCTGTCCCGTCGGGCTCTGGAAGCCATGATAGGTGATGCCGATGCCTTTCGTGACATTCTGGAATTGGGGGTTTTCCTCCACCACCTTAAGCTCCTCGCTGCCAGGCTCCGCATTCATGTCGCCCGCCAGGATGACCGGGATGTCGGGAAAGAACTTCTCCTCTTTGATCGTCCTTAAAATCTGCTCCAGCCCTTTCCTGCGCGCCCCGGCGCCCTCATGGTCCAGATGGACGTTCACCAAACGAAACACCGTCTCCGTATCCATCTCTTCCAGGACTAATTGGTTGGCGGTCCTGGGGCAGATGCTCTGGTCCTCATAACGGGACGCCACCACATAAGGCGTCTCAGAGAGCCAATAGGTATCCATCTTCATCAGGTTATAGCGTTCCTTCCGATAAGCCACGGACACCTGTTCCCCCCAGAGCCCCGGCTCCCTGCCGCAGCCCACCACATAATAATCCTTTAAATTCTGCTTCAGCCACAGCGCAACATGGGGCAGCACCTCCTGGAAGCAGATGATGTCCGGCTGCTCTTTCGCAAGCTTCTCCAAAATCAGGTCCTTTCGATTCTCAAACCAGTTGCGTCCATCCGACTTCACGTCGAGCCGAATGTTAAACGTTACGATCTTCATGCCTATCCCTCCATGCGTGCTTTGGCACGCGCGCCAATCAATATTGGAAAGTTTACTTTCAAACGTTTCCCCTATCCGAAGCGTTCCCATCTTCCATCAATGCCTGGAGGGGCGCGAAAGCGCATCCTCCCGCCATCAACTTACAAGCCGCCTGGGACGCTCCTCCCCAAACGGCCGCCAGTATCACCATGATACCACAACCTTCTCCATTTCGCTACAAAAATCGAGAAAAAATACGGTAGATGATTTTTAGGTGCATTTTCACGAGAAAGCACATAAGGAGGAAGTACTGCGTCAAACGCAGAAGCTACAATAAAGGTCGCAAGATCCACGCCGATTACGCCGTCCATTCCGGCAACCGCATAAAGTGATGTTGCAATTACAGGATGTAAAATCGTGACAAGTGAGTTTGAAAACGAGCGCAGGCCACTCACCACATTCAACACATACACATGCAGAACATCACCGGCGTTCTGCATACATAAAAATGGGACTGTCCGTATCAGGCAGCACGCCTTCCCGGACCGTCCCATTTTTCATTGATATAAGATCTTCTTGATCGTATTCTCCGCCAGCCCGAACTGCTTCGCCAGATCCTTCATGGAGACGTTCTCCTTATATGCTTCGCGGATCTGACGATTGCGCTGTTCGTAGTACTCCCTGGCGCCATTGATGCTGCCCCATTTTGTCTTCTCGTCCGTTCCCGGTATGTAGAGCAGTCCTCCCTGAAAATATTCCTGAATGGTCTTTAACAGTTCCTCCGGCAATACCTCTGCTGCGTTCTGATATTTCATTCTGTCCTCCTTAATGATAAAAATGTGATGATCATTAAGTGCAGAAGCAGCAGTGCACATAGGACCTTCAACCCACGCAAAATCCTATATGCATGCTACTCTGCGTGGATAACGTCATTATTATATTTATAATAACTCATGACTTCCCCTCCTTCTGCCATCCGACCCGTAATCAGGCTTGTACACACTCTTTTATTATAAAGTTTCATAAGGCAAATGGCAAGCAGACAGTTTGATTTAAAATAAATGCCCTCACGCCTGGTAATACTGCGCTTGCGCGTGCCAGAGCTTCGCGTAAAGCCCTTTCCGCTCAAGAAGGGCCTCATGGGTTCCCTCCTCCGCAAGCCTTCCTTCGTCAAACACGAAAACCCGGTCGCAGAAACGGCAGCTGGACAGGCGGTGGGAAAT
>CANPWC010000068.1 GCA_947581905.1 uncultured Acetatifactor sp. | reverse complement strand
AACTTGCAGAGGGCTTTAAGGACGGCCATTATGGCAGCACTCGGGATTACGTGGACGAAGTCGTCCGCATCAACCACTTGCGCGACGAGGATTCCATCCAAAGCGGCCAATACCTGATCCTTCCCTATTATTCGGAAGAATATAAAAGATAACTTTCAGCGTAAGGCGGCTTTATACAAGAAGGTTTGCTATAGCTGCTCCCGCAAGCGGATCGCGTTCGCCGCTTTCCTGCGCCGTTCATCCGCTTGCGCCGCATAATGCTTCCGCGTCGTGTTCACGTCTTTATGGCCCAATACGTCGGCTACCAGGTAGATGTCACCGGTTTCCTGGTAAAGGGTGGTGCCGTAAGTGCTCCTTAATTTGTGGGGGGTGATTTTCTTCAAGGTCGTCACCCTGGACGCATACTTTTTCACCAGGTTTTCCACTGAACGGACCGCCATGCGGCGGTTCTGAAGGGAAAGGAACAGCGCGTTTTCATGCCCTTCCATAGGAATGATGTGTTCCCGTTCTTCCAGATAGTCCAATAATGCGGTTTCTACCTCGTCCCCGAAGTAAATGACAGCTTCATAGCCGCCTTTCCTACGTATCTTGATTCCGCCGACATCGAAATTGATGTCGCTTAAGTCCAGCCCGACACATTCCGAGACGCGGATCCCCGTCCCAAGAAGCAGGGTAAGGATGGCCACATCGCGCAGCTTCGTCTTCTTATGGTATTCCAACTCTTTCTTTGTCAGCTTCGTGCCATCTTCGACTTGGTCTAAGAGAATGGCTACCTCATTGGGCTCCAGGCGGATGATCTCTTTCTCATGCTGCTTGGGAAGGGGCACCAGGGCGGCAGGATTCTTTTCAATCATTTCATTTTCAAAGAAATAATTATAAAAGCTCCGTAAAGCCGCCAGTTTCCTTGCCTTGCCGCGCTCGTCATTTGTAATGTCCTTCCCGTCCTTTTGATAAAGCGTGATATATTCCAGATATTCCTCAATATCCATCCGGGTCAGTTGGTCCAAAAGGGTAAGGGGGTAGTCTTTTATTTCCATTTTGGAGCAAATGCTGTTTTTCTCATGGAGAAATTCAAAAAAGAGGCGGATGTCATAAGCATAGGCAAGCCTCGTCCGGGTCGAGGTATATTCTTCAATCCCACGGAAGAAAGAGCGGCAGAAGCCGGGCAGGGTATCCAGCACGGCACGCATCTTTAAGATGTTTTGCTTGTTTTGTTCCTCGTGATAGTTCTCAACCTTTGTCGCCATCGTATATTGACCAGCCTTTCATATTGCTGTTTTGGATCGCTGTGAACATTCTCTCTTTCACGCCCGGGTTATCCAGGTTCACCTGCTTTAGAAGCTGCTTGACATATTCCCGTTTTGTATACCCGTCCGCCGGGCAAGGGCTTTTGACCACGGGAACGTGGTTCTCATGGACGAAGCCGATGATTTCCGCTTCCCTCATATAAATCAAGGGACGTATGACGGAAAGCTGCGTCCGGTCCAGATAAGTGACTGGCTGGAATGTATGGAACCTTCCCTCATAGATCAAGGATAGGAGCATTGTTTCCACGACATCATCCATATGGTGCGCATAGGCGACCTTGTTGCATCCTAAGGACTTGATCGCGTCATTGAGCGCGCCCTTGCGCATTTTGGCGCAAAGCGAACAGGGATTGTCCTCTTTGCGGTCTTCAAAGATGATCTTGGCAATATCCGTTTTAACCACGGTATAACGGACTCCCAACTCTTGGCAGAGGCGGTCCACTTCTTCAAGGTCCAGGTTCTGGAAGCCCAAGTCAACCGTAATGGCCTCTATCTCAAATGGAATCGGGTAGAAGCGGCGCAGGCGGCTCATGGCATGAAGCAGGGTAAGGCTGTCCTTGCCGCCTGAAATGCCGATGGCGATATGGTCCCCGTCTTCAATCATATGGTAATCATCAATTGCCCGTCTGACACGGCTCAAGACCTGTTGCAATTTCATGGAAACCTCCGTTCCAGGGCGTTCATGCGAGAAAGTCCCCGCGTTTTCCTCCTCCGTCCCTATGCCTGGCTTTCTTTATTTTATCTCTTTTTCAGGGAAGAGACAATAGAAAATTGAGGAAACGGCGCAAAAAAGGGAGCGTTTGACAAAAATTTTAAACTTCGAAGAACCTTTACTTGTATATTTGAAAAAAAAGAGTATGATAGAAGTAGACAATACATAGGAAAGAGGGAACTGCATCATGAGAACAAGGTTGAACAGCAAATACGTGAAAGCCGGCCTGACTGGGTTTTGCGTGGTAGCGGGAGGAATCTTATTTTATTACCTGGTATTCCACAGCGCGAACTTGCGGGCGAACATACGGGTGATCGGGAATATCCTAATGCCGGTCATGTTCGGGTTGGGAATGGGATATCTATTGACTCCAGTATTAAACTTCCTGGAATGTCGGGTCCTGACGCCGTTATGCAATCGTCTTAAGATTAAGAAGACGAATGCGAGGAAGCGCCTGATCCGCGGACTGAGCATCCTTCTGACAGTATGCCTGTTCTTTTCCTTGATCTGCGGTTTGATCGGCATGTTATTGTCACAGATCGTTCCCAGCATCCAAAACATCATCGCTAATTTTGATACCTATCTGGCGAACATCACTTCCTGGCTCAATAATTTATTGGCAAACAATGCGGAGATCCGAGACTTCGTGGTTCGAAACGTGAGCCGTTATTCTTCTGAATTGGAGGGATGGATCAACAACACCTTGCTGACCAAATCCAGCGAACTGATCAAAACGGTATCCTTAAGCATTATCGGCATGCTTAAGGTATTCTGGAACTTCATCCTGGGCTTCATCATTTCCATATATGTCTTAGCCAGCAAGGAAACATTCGCAGGGCAGGCGAAGAAAATCGCCTATGCCTTGTTCCATAAGGACACGGCGAACATCCTCATCAATAATTTCCGTTTCGTCCACAAAACGTTCATAGGCTTCGTAGGCGGCAAGATCCTGGATTCCATCCTGATCGGACTGATCTGCTTCGCCTGCACCTCCATCATGAACACCCCTTATGCCGCATTGGTCAGCTTGGTGATCGGCATTACCAATGTCATCCCTTTCTTTGGTCCTTTCCTGGGCGCGATCCCCACAACGATCCTGATCTTCGTGGTGGATCCAGGGCATCCGCTGAATTGCGTCTACTATATCGTGTTCATCCTTGTGCTGCAACAATTCGACGGTAACATCCTGGGACCGAAAATACTGGGAAATTCTACCGGCATCGCAGGCTTTTGGGTTATTTTCGCCATCACGTTCTTCGGCGGGCTTTTCGGCGTGTTAGGCATGATCATCGGAGTCCCGTTCTTCGCGGTGATTTTCGCGTTCATAAAATCTTTTGTCAACAGTGCCTTGCGCAGGAAAGACATGCCGGAATCCACATCCCCTTATATGGATGTGGGCTTGATCGACGACCAGGGCGTTTACCACAAATATATGCCGGAAAGCAAGGTGATCCGCGGGGATCCTGTCCAGAAGGGCTTCACAAACCATTATGCCTGTACCGGGGAACGTATGTACAGTAGTACGGACGACATCCGTCTGGATCAAAAGGCTTATGAAAAGAGGTTGACAGAAAGGTCCCAAAACCAATCGAAAGAGATAGATAAGGAAGAAACAGTGGAAAAAGAGGGACAAAAAGAGGGGCAAAATAAGGGGACGGGCAAATGAGGCTAGTCATTCAAAGGGTTACAAAGGCAAGCGTTCGGGTCGCAGGAGAGGTTATTGGGGAAATCGGTAAAGGATTCCTGGTCTTGGTCGGCATCTGTAACACAGATACGCCGGAGCTGGTCGCTAAAATGGCGAAGAAGCTCATAGGGCTTCGGATTTTTGAAGATGAAAACGGGAAAACGAACCTGGACCTGCAAGCTGTCCATGGCGCATTGTTAATTATTTCACAATTCACCTTATATGCGGACTGTAAAAAGGGAAACCGTCCTTCTTTTACACAAGCCGGTGATCCAGCCCTTGCGGAAAAGCTTTATGAAGAGCTGATTGAACAATGTAAAAGAAGCGTTTCCAAGGTGGAACATGGCGCTTTCGGCGCGGACATGAAAGTTGAGTTGCTGAATGATGGACCATTCACCATTTTATTAGATTCAGATTGGATGTGAGAACATGTTTTTCAAAAAAATATTCCAAGGGAACCATGGGAACCATTCCGGTAAGGCTCCTTATGCAATCCATGCGAACGACTGGGATCGAAACGTGCAAAAACCCGTCATTCGTTCCAGCATCTGTACCGGAGAAAAAGTTGCAGGCTTTAAAAGCCTGGCCACAGGAAAATTCGAGGACATCATGCTGATCCGCGACGACAAGGATATGCAGGAGTTCCTACGCCTATACGGAATCCAGGAAGAAGAAGTTACCACAGAGTGGTGATAAAGAGTGGTGACAAGCAGGATCCCCGCATAGGAATGATGCTTCATGCAGTGCGGTACATCCGCCCGTAACTATTCGTTAAACTTGTCTTTTGCGCATAATTGGATATGCCCACTATCCCGAAAGGAGCCCTAAAAATGGACGAAAACACCCATGTAAACAGCCATGGCACCCATGAAGCAGCTTCCCAGGCAAACACATTCTTACGCAAAAACATCGGCAAATTAGATGCGGCGGATGCCCACGCCATACGGGTCTTGATCGCCGCCGCAGTACAGAATCCGGACTATGTGCCAAAGCTTTGGCATTGTGACACCTATTGCCGCAAAGTACGCCACGTAACCTGTGAAGGGGAATTTTGCGCGGAAGAAGGCGCGGTCAATCCTTGCCCCTACTTGGATGAAATGCTGTATTAAACCCTAATTACCCAATCAGCCCTTTTTGGAAGAAATAAGCCGCCAGCTGCGCCCTGGAACTGAACGGCTCCGTACTTAACAGCGAGGCTACTTCCTCCCTCGTATAGAATCCAGCCTCAATCCATTCATTGTCCGAAGAATGGTCCTCGATGCGGCCAGAGACCTCTACAAAGGCGATGTAGGTTTTCACATCGGAAATCGCCGGCGCGGAAAAAGAAGGCGGCAGGATGTCCAAGATCCGTTTCACCGAAAGCCCCGTCTCCTCATACAATTCCCTGCGGATGCAGTCCTCGGCGCTTTCCCCTTCTTCTATCATTCCGGCACATAAATTATAGATGGATTGGTTCACGCCCATCCGAAATTCATGCAGCAAAAGAAGCTTCCCCTCTTGAAACGCTATGATGGAGATGCCGCTCACATGCCGTCCGAGGTCAGCGCTGTCGATTAACTGCCTGCGGCTGACGATTTCATACTTCTTCTCCCGCCCTGCCTTATTTTCATAAGTCAGGACATAATGATTCAGATATTTCCCGTTCCCTGTCTTTTCCATCCGCAGAAGCTTCATGACAAATTCCCCACAATCCCAAGCATTTCTTCTGCCAACGCCACGTATTCTTTGGCGCTGCGGCTGGCTTTGCGGTACTGCACTACCGTTTTACTGTTATCCTGGGCCCATTCCACATTGCTGTCCACATGGATCAATGTGGAAAAGATATGGATATCTTCCCATTCCTCCAGGGAGGCCAGGGTTTGGCGGAAATAAAGCTTCCTTGCGTCCACCTTGGTGATGACGATGCCCAGAAGGTCCAGCTGGGGAGTCAACTCCTTTGCAGCCTGCCAAAATTCAAAAAGGTTCGCCAGCCCAAACATTCCCCAGGGGCTTGCCTCCACCGGAATGACCAGGTAGTCCGAGACGCATAACAGGTTCATGACCCAGAAGCCCAAGGTGGGCGGCGCGTCAATCAGGATAAAGTCATAAATCCCGCTTTCTTTTACAGGAGCCAAAAGCTTTCTCAAAAGAAGTTCCCTCTGCTGTCTGCCGGCCAGTTCATACTCGACAGAACTCATCTGGGTGGACGAAGGGATCAGGTCTAAGTTTTCACAAGGCGTGGATACGATATACGAGGTTAATTCCTTTCCCTTATGGATGGCGTCATACAGGTTGTTGCTGCTTTTCGCATAGTCAAGGACCAAATCCTCCTCCAAAAAGGAAAGGGACAGGTTGCACTGCATATCTCCGTCCAACATCAGGACGCGGAAACCCTTTTGCGCCAGGGCTGCCCCTATATTGGAACAGGTGGTGGACTTGCCGCTTCCGCCCTTGTTATTGGCAAAACAAATGGTTATGGTGTGCTTCCTCTTCCCGTCAAGTTCATTTTTCAATCTTCGCACCTCTTTTCCTCATTGGACCTTTTTAACTGTTCCGCCAGGGACTTGCGGATTTTCTTGCGGGTCAGTTCCATCAATCCAAGCGGCGTGATATCGATCGCCTGGGTCGGGACCCGATCCTCCTTTAAAAGACGCCGCATGGTATGGAGCAGCTCCCCTTGGCATTTCGCGGATTTCATGCTGATGAAGTCAACCAGGATCATCCCGGAAAGGTTACGCAGGATAAGCTGGAAAGCGATCTCTTTCGCCGCTTCCAGGTTGATGGATAAGATTGCTTCCTCCGTGGCCTTGTTCGTCACATTTTTGCCTGAATTGACATCAATCACGATCAGTGCCTCTGTCACATCAATGATCAGGTAGGCCCCTGATTTCAACCAGACACGGCGCGACAAGGCTTCCTGCAGGCGGCTTTCCAGGCTATAAAGCAGCGACAAGGGATAAGCCTCGTCCGTATAAAGCCGAAACGGGATTTCCCGTGTCTCAAAATATGCCTTCATCTCCTCATACAGGTCTGCCTGGTCAGTCACCACCTCCGCATAGGTCCCGGAAATCTGTGCCACCGCTTCCTCACAAGGGGACGCAGGGGCGCATAACAAGCTAAAACAGGTCCGATGCTTTGCCGTATGGTAAAGGGTTTCAAAACGCTCCCTCATCTGGTCCCACTCTTCTAAGATTTCTTCCCTGGCGGCAAGTCCCGCCTCGGTCCGTAAGATGATCCCATAACCAGGGGCGCCTTCCGGCATTGCCTCATCCAGGATGTTCTTCTCGCTGTCTACCCTCCCTGCCTCCAGGAGCATGGCAAACAGCTCTTTTTTCCGCTCTGTCGACAATTTTTCCGACATCCTTAACTTCGGCTCTTCCCCAGCATAAACCACCACATACCGGCCAGCCAGGGACACCGCCGCCGTCACGGCTTCCTGCTTCGTCTTTAAGGCCTCATGCTGTATCTGTACGACGACCTCATCGCCCTCCAATAGCCTTCCGTCCTCCTTGCGGTTCGTCAGGTAGGCCAGGTTTTGTTCCGACATTGAAAGATAAACCAAACGTTCAAAATTAAGGTCCACGAAGCAGGCGCCGATGTTTCGGACGATCTTTTTCACTTTCCCCAAATATACGGCTCCCACCATGCTTTGCACGTCAGAAAGCACGCAAGCCTGGCATAACCTGTTTGCATGCACCAGAAGGACCATCCTGCGGCCATTCCACTTTGTGATCAAAAGTTTTCCGGAATCCGTGTCATACAAGGCTTCTTGCCCGCCTGCAACAGGCTTCCCGGGAATCATGCGGCTCATATCCATCCTCCTTGCATTAGATAGTCCCTATGTCGGTGCCGATTTCCTCCAATGGAACCAGCTTCTTCTCCCCATTTTCCAAGGCCCAGGTAAATACCTCTTCCCGGGTGATTTGCAAGGCGTTCTCTTCCAAGCTGCAGCCAGAGGCTTTGCAGAAGGCTTCCATTACCTTGGCAGGCTTCAGGTTCCCGGCGCTGGACGCGTCCACGACCATGTGGATGGCAAGCCCTCCGCCCTCCTGCAGGCAGACGGACATTTCATAAATGCCCGGGCGGATATCCACTTCCTTATGCCCTGTTTTCGTCTCTTTTTCCACAAAGACCTGTTCCTGGGATAAAAATTGCGGTATCTTGGCGGAAAAATCCAGGCAAGGCATCCTCCCCTCGCGGAAGCGTATGGTGTACTCTGCCGCTGCCACGCTTGCCATGGCGTTGCCTGCCTCCTTGGGAAGCTCTTTTACGCTGATGACCTCAATGCCTGGCGCGCTTGCCTGGTTCAGCTTCCTTTTCATGTCCTGGCTATCCGTCACGCTTTCGCACTCAATATCCATGTATTCTCCATTGCTCTCCAACCCGACCCCTAATGGGGAAGCGAAAGTCATGATCGGATGGGGGCTGAACCCGGACGTGTATTTCACATCGATTTCGGCCCGCCGCAACGCTTTCTGGAAAAACCGCATGACGTCCAAATGCCCGATAAAGCGCACCGCCCCATATTTCCTGAACTTCACCCGTATCTTCATGCTACTTGGCCTCCCTTGGCTCAAAACAGACCCCCACGCCAAAGCGGTTGGCGCCGCAGCCCTGGCATTGCTTCCTGCAATTGGGGGAGACGACGCCCGCAAGGGACTTGTCCCATTCCCGCTTTAAGAACTCTTTTGTAACGCCGCAATCTATGAAATCCCAGGGGAACAGCTCATCCGCGCCACGTTCCCTGGTATAGAAATCCATGGACAGCCCACATTCCTGGAAGGCTTCCAGCCATTTGTCATTCTGATAATACTCTCCCCAGGCGTCATAAAAGCACCCCTTTTCATATGCCTTCAGGATGACCTGCCCAAGCCTCCTGTCCCCTCTGGCAAGCACGCCCTCCATCACGCTGGCATCCGCTTCATGCCAATTATATTTGATGCTCTTTTGGTTCAGTTGTTCCCCGATGCAGCGCTTGGTAAAATAAGCTTTCTCCAAAAATTCTTCCTTGCTGCATTGCCTCGCCCATTGGAATGGGGTGAATGGTTTCGGCACGAAAAAGGAAGTGCTTGACACGATCTGCACTCTTCCATTCTTCCGCTCCTCCTTGGGAATCTCTTCAAAAAACGTGGCGGCAATCTTGTTGGAAAGTTCCGCGATGCCCCGGATGTCCTCCGGCGTCTCCGTAGGCAGACCCAGCATGAAATAAAGTTTCACCCTGGTCCAGCCTGCGTGGAATGCCAAGGCGGTCCCATTCAAAATGGCTTCTTCGGTCAATCCCTTGTTGATTACGTCCCGCAGCCTTTGGCTTCCCGCTTCCGGCGCGAAAGTCAGGCTGGATTTGCGCACGTCCTGGACCTTGCTCATGACATCCAGGGAAAACGCGTCAATGCGAAGGGACGGCAGGGAAATATTGACATGTCGCTTCTGGCATTCTTCAATCAGGTAGTCCACCAGCTCCGGCAGCCGGCTGTAATCGCTGGAACTTAAAGAACTTAAGGAAATCTCATCATGCCCTGTGTTTTTCAACATTTCCAAAGCATAACGCTTCATTTCCTCCACGTCCCGCTCCCGTACCGGCCGATAAATCTGGCCGGCCTGGCAGAACCTGCAGCCTCTGATACAGCCCCGTTGGATCTCCAGCACGACCCGGTCCTGTGTGACTTTAAGATAAGGGACGATGGGCTTACGAGGGTAATAGGTATTGGCCATGTCCATGACGACTTCTTTTCGGACTTTCGCCGGGACCCCTTCCCGATTCGGTCCAAAAGACGCCAAGGTGCCATCTTCCCGGTATGTGGCTTCATAGAACCGGGGGACGTAGATGCCCGGAAGAATCGCGGCGCGGCGTAAAAATTCCTCCCGCCCGACGCCGGATGCCTTGCACTCCCGGTATAACGCAAGCAAAGGCCCGTATTGGGTTTCCCCCTCCCCAATATAAAACAGGTCAAAGAAATCCGCGATAGGCTCCGGATTGTAGACGCAAGGCCCGCCTCCGATCACGATGGGCATATCCTCCCCCCGCATGGTGGCAAGCAACGGGATCTGGGCCAGGTCCAGGATCTGCAAAATATTCGTATAGCACATTTCATATTGGATCGTGATGCCCAGGAAATCGAAATCCTTAATGGGGTCCTGGGATTCCAAGGCAAAAAGGGGAATCTTTTCCCGGCGCATGATCGCGTCCAAATCCACCCAGGGTGAATAGACGCGTTCACACCACACATCCTCCATGGTATTGAACATGTCATAGAGGATCTGGATCCCCAAATGGGACATGCCGATCTCATAGACATCGGGAAAGCACATGACAAAACGAATGTCCACCTTGGACTTGTCCTTGATGACGGCATTGACCTCATGCCCGATGTAGCGGGCCGGTTTTTCGATTTTCATTAAAATATCATCTGAAAGGGCGAGTTTTTCCATCGAGTCTTACTTACTCCTTTTCTTCCTCATACGAAAGCGTCCCTTGTGACAGGCTTTCCTTTGCATCCAACAGGGAATCCCGGGCGATGGAATCAAAGACTGCTTCGCTGCTTACGCCAAAAAGCGTCTTTCCGTTTTGATCCATGAAAAGGACCAATAAGAACGCCAAAAGGGCGGCCGCCAGGCGCAGCCCGAAAGCGCTGGGCTCCTGCCGGTCCTGCGCATCAACTCCCGCGGATGTCTTCCCGTACAAAATCTGCTCCCTGTCCCACAGATCATTCTGGTCCCTATCATACCGGGCACGGACCTGGTTGATCAGCTGTAACTTCTTTTCTACGCTTAATTGCTCCATAAGATGCCTGTTTCTCATTCTTTGCTTTAAGGTATGACAAGTCCCCTCTTCCTAGAACGGGAAGTTTCCGCTTTCCCGGGAGGTCCTTGCTTTTCCGTGCTGCCTTCGCTTTCCCGGGAGGGCTTTGCTTTCCCGGGAGGTCTTTGCTTTTCCGTGATGCCTTTGCTTTCCCGGGAGGTCTTCACTTCTCCGGAATGCCCTCGCCTCTCCGGAATGCCTCAATTTCCTGAAGCCTCTTGGCAAAGGCGGCTTCCTCTCCGCTGGTGGTCGGAAGATAATATTTCCTGTCCTTTAAATCCTCCGGCAGGCAGGTCATATGGGCGATCTTTTCTTTGGTATCATGGGCATAAATATAACCTTCCCCATAATGAAGCTCTTTCATCAGGGCGGTAGGCGCGTTGCAGATCGTCAGGGGGACCGGCTCGGAAAGCATGGTCTTCGCATCTGACTTTGCATTCTCATAAGCGACATATAGGGCGTTGGATTTCGGCGCAAGGGACAGATATACCACCGCCTGGGCCAGGTTCACGTTGCACTCCGGCATCCCGTTGAAATGACAGGCCTGGTAAGCCGCGACGCACAAGGGCAGGGCATGGGAGTCCGCCAGCCCGACATCCTCGCTGGCAAACCGTATCAGGCGCCTGGCCACGTATAAGGGATCCTCTCCCGCTTCCAACATCCTTGCCAGCCAATAAACGGCCGCGTCTGGGTCGCTGTTGCGCATGGATTTATGCAGGGCGGAAATCAGGTTGTAATGCTCTTCCCCCTTTTTATCATAAAGCAAGGATTTCTTTCCAATGGCCTGCTGGATGGTCTCCCTCTTGACGGTAACGGACCCATCCGGCGCGATCTCGCCGTTGAGCACGGACATTTCCAACGTATTTAAAGCGGTCCTTGCATCCCCATCGGCGAACGCGGCGATCATGGAAAGCAGATCTTCTTCCATATGCACCTCGCTTCGGCCAAAACCTCGAGGATCCTTTAGGGCCCTTTTTAAGAGGACCATCAGGTCTTCCTTGGACAAGGTGTCCAATACGAACACTTTGCAGCGGGACAACAGGGCGGAATTGATCTCAAACGAGGGATTTTCCGTGGTCGCCCCGATCAAGGTGATGCTTCCTTTTTCCACATAGGGCAGGAAAGCGTCCTGCTGGGATTTGTTGAAGCGGTGGATCTCATCCACGAAGACCACCGTACGCAC
>CANPWC010000067.1 GCA_947581905.1 uncultured Acetatifactor sp. | reverse complement strand
CCTGATCACCATTAAGGATATTGAGAAAGCCATCAAGTACCCCTTGGCCGCCAAGGACGTGCAGGGCAGGCTCCTGTGCGGCGCGGCGGTAGGCATCACGGCCAATGTGCTGGACCGTGTCGCCGCCCTGGTGGACGCCAAGGTGGACGTGGTGGTCCTGGACAGCGCCCATGGACATTCCCAGAATGTCATAAACTGCGTCAAGATGATCAAGGAGAAGTATCCTGCCCTGCAGGTGATCGCGGGCAACGTGGCCACCGGCGAGGCGACGAAGGCGCTGATCGAGGCGGGGGCGGATGCCGTCAAGGTAGGCATCGGGCCTGGCTCCATTTGCACGACCCGTGTGGTGGCCGGCATCGGCGTGCCGCAGATCACGGCCATCATGGATTGTTACCGGGTAGCCAGGGAATGTAACGTGCCCATCATCGCTGACGGCGGCATCAAGTATTCTGGCGACATCACCAAGGCGATCGCGGCCGGCGGCGACGTCTGCATGATGGGCAGCATGTTCGCGGGCTGTGAGGAGAGCCCGGGGGACTATGAATTGTTCCAGGGCAGGAAGTATAAGGTATACCGTGGAATGGGATCCATTTCCGCCATGGAGAACGGCAGCAAGGACCGTTATTTCCAGGAGAATGCCAAGAAGCTGGTCCCGGAGGGCGTCGAAGGGCGCGTGGCCTACAAGGGAAGCGTGGAGGACACCATCTTCCAGCTGATGGGCGGGCTTCGTTCCGGCATGGGTTATTGCGGCGCCAAGGACATAGAGACCCTGAAGGAGACCGGACGGTTCATCAAGATTTCCGCCGCCTCCCTTAAGGAGAGCCATCCCCATGACATCCATATCACGAAGGAAGCGCCGAACTATAGCGTCGAGAATGATTAAAGGAAAAAGAACCGCCCGGGCCAACCGGGCGGTTTGTGACCGCAAGGCTTGGCCGCCTTGCCAGGTGAGGGACCGGAGGAAGCCCCGGCTGCTTTGCCAGGTGAGGGGCCGGAGGAAGCCCCCGGCTGCTTTGCCATAAGGTCAGATGCCCATACCAGGTGGGCGGAAAGGGTAAGAAGCTATGAAGAGATTGTCATTACGTGAGGAATTATCCGCGAACGCTTATCCCGGCAGGGGCATCATCATCGGGCGGACGCCGGACGCGAAAAGGGCCGTGGCCGCTTATTTCATCATGGGAAGAAGCTCCAACAGCCGCAACCGTGTCTTTGTTAAGCAGGGGGAGGGGATCCGCACCCAGGCGTTCGACCCCTCTAAGCTGGAGGATCCAAGCTTGATCATTTATGCGCCTGTGAGGGTGCTTGGGCACGACACGATCGTCACCAACGGCGACCAGACGGATACGGTTTATGAAGGGCTGGAAAAGGGGCTTACCTGGGAACAGTGCCTGAGAAGCCGTGAGTTTGAGCCGGACGCGCCCAACTTCACGCCCAGGATTTCCGGGCTTGTGCATGTGGAGGACGGAAAGTTCTCTTATGCCATGTCCATCTTGAAAAGCGACCAGGGGGACCCGTCCTGCTGCTGTCGCTTCACGTTCACCTATGACCATCCCAAGGCCGGGGAAGGACGTTTCCTCCATACTTATATGCACGACGGAAGCCCCCTGCCCAGCTTTGAAGGGGAGCCCAAGGCAGTGGAGGTTGGAGACGACCTGGATGCGTTCGCGCAGATGCTTTGGGAGAGCTTGAACGAGGAAAACAAGGTTTCCCTGTTCGTGCGTTTCATCGAGATTGAGACGGGAGCGTACGAGACCAGGATTTTCAATAAAAACCAATAAAGAATGGGAGCCCGCTGAGATAGGGATCCGAAAGGGGCGGGCGGAAAGGCAGCGAAATGAACGAGATTCAGTTAAAATATGGATGTAACCCGAACCAGAAGCCATCCCGGATTTATATGGAGGACGGAAGCGACCTGCCTGTCACCGTATTGAACGGCAAGCCAGGCTATATCAATTTCCTGGATGCCTTTAACGGCTGGCAGTTGGTCAAGGAGCTGAAAGAAGCCACCCATCTTCCCGCGGCGGCTTCCTTTAAGCATGTGTCCCCTGCCGGGGCGGCGGTGGGGCTTCCCTTGGATGAGACCTTGGCGAAGATTTATTGGGTGGACGACCTGGGGACGCTTTCCCCTTTGGCCTGCGCTTATGCCAGGGCGAGGGGCGCGGACCGGATGTCCTCCTTTGGCGACTTTATCGCCCTGTCCGACGTCTGTGACGTGGATACCGCCAGGCTGATCAAGCGGGAAGTGTCCGACGGCGTCATCGCGCCTGGGTATGAGGAGGAGGCGCTGGATATCTTGAAATCCAAGAAAAAGGGCGCTTACAATGTGATCCAGATCGATCCCGCCTATGTGCCTGCCGCGGTGGAGCATAAGCAGGTGTTCGGCGTCACTTTCGAACAGGGCAGGAACGAGTTGGACATCAATGGGGACCTGCTTTCCCATATCGTGACGAAGAATCAGGAGCTTCCCCAGGATGCCCTGGCGGACATGAAGATCGCGTTGATTACGTTGAAGTATACGCAGTCCAATTCCGTATGCTATGTCAAGGGCGGCCAGGCCATTGGCATCGGGGCGGGGCAGCAGTCCAGGATCCATTGTACCAGGCTGGCGGGTCAGAAGGCGGATAATTGGTACTTGCGCCAGTCCCCTCAAGTGCTTGGCCTGAAGTTTTTGGACAAGATTGGGCGTGCGGACCGGGACAACGCCATCGACCTGTATATCGGCGAGGAGTACATGGACGTGCTGGCGGACGGCGTATGGGAGCACACATTCCGTGAGAAGCCGCCGGTGTTCACCCGGGAGGAGAAGCGGGCATGGCTGGACGGGATGCAGGGCGTGACCCTTGGTTCCGACGCGTTCTTCCCGTTCTCGGACAATATCGAGAGGGCGCATAAGAGCGGCGTGAAATATATCGCGCAGCCGGGAGGCTCCGTCAGGGACGACGCCGTGATCGACTGCTGCGACAAATATGGCATGGTCATGGCATTCACCGGGATCCGCCTGTTCCATCATTGATCGGATGCAGGGCGTAGCGCCTGGGGCGGCATGATGGGGCGGCTGTTCGCGGCATTGCCGCGGCCTTACGCGGCGGGGGCGGAAGCCCCGAAAATGAAGAAGAAAGGCTGGAAGAGGGCATGAGCGAGGAAAAAGAGGTCCTTGCGGCGACGGATGACGGATCCGCAGAGAAAGTTTCCAAAAATTTCATTGAGCAGATGATTGACAAGGATTTGGCGCAGGGGGTATATGACACGGTGCATACGCGTTTCCCCCCCGAGCCTAACGGCTACCTGCACATCGGGCACGCCAAGAGCATCCTGTTGAATTACGGGCTGGCCCAGGAATATGGCGGCAAGTTCAATATGCGCTTTGACGATACGAACCCGACGAAGGAGAAGACGGAGTTCGTGGAGTCCATCAAAGAGGACATCCAATGGCTTGGCGCGGACTGGGAGGATCGGCTGTTCTTCGCCTCGGACTATTTTGAACAAATGTATGAGGGAGCGGTCAAGCTGATCCGTAAAGGCAAGGCTTATGTATCCGATTTGAGCGCGGAGCAGATCAAGGAGTATCGGGGCAGCCTGACGGAGCCCGGCAAGGAGGACCCCTCCAGCGGGCGCAGCGTGGAAGAGAACCTGAAACTGTTCGAGGAGATGCGCGCGGGCAAATACGCGGATGGGGAAAAGGTGCTCCGCGCCCGCATCGACATGGCTTCCCCCAACATCAACATGAGGGATCCGGTCTTATACCGCGTGGCCCATATGTCCCACCACAATACCGGGGACAAATGGTGCATCTATCCGATGTATGACTTCGCCCATCCCATTGAGGACGCCATCGAGGGCATCACCCATTCCATCTGCACGTTGGAGTTCGAAGACCATAGGCCCTTATATGATTGGGTAGTGAGGGAGTTGGAATATCCTCATCCGCCCAGGCAGATTGAGTTCGCGAAAATGTACCTGACCAACGTGGTGACGGGCAAGCGTTATATCAAGAAGCTGGTGGAGGACGGCATCGTGGACGGCTGGGACGATCCCCGCCTGGTATCCATCGCCGCCCTGCGCAGGAGGGGCTTTACACCGGAATCCATCAAAAAGTTCGTTGAGCTGTGCGGCGTCTCCAAGAGCAATTCCTCCGTGGATTATGCCATGTTGGAATACTGCATCCGTGAGGACCTTAAGGTGAAGCGTCCCCGTATGATGGCCGTCCTGGACCCTGTGAAGCTGATCATTGACAATTACCCGCAAGGGCAAGTGGAATGGCTGGAAGCGCCCAACAACCTGGAGAACGAAGCGCTGGGCACGCGCCAGGTGCCTTTTGGCAGGGAGCTGTACATTGAACGGGAAGACTTCATGGAAGTGCCTCCGAAGAAATATTTCCGCCTCTTCCCCGGCAATGAGGTGCGCCTGATGAACGCGTATTTCGTAACTTGTGTAGGCTGCGTCAAAGACGCGGACGGCAACGTGACGGAGGTGCACTGCACCTATGATCCCGAGACGAAGAGCGGCAGCGGCTTCAATGCCCGCAAGGTGAAAGGGACGATCCATTGGGTCAGCGCGGCCCACGCCATCACCGCCGAGGTGCGCCTGTATGAGAACATCATCGATGAGGAAAAGGGTGTATACAATGAGGACGGCAGCCTGAACCTGAATCCCAATTCCCTGACCGTTTTGAAAAAATGTTACCTGGAGCCGGCGTTGGGGGAGGCAAAGCCTTACGACAGCTTCCAGTTCGTCAGGCAGGGGTTCTTCTGCGTAGATGCCAGGGATTCCAGGCCGGGCGCTTTGGTGTTCAACCGCATCGTGTCGTTAAAGAGTTCTTATACATTGCCGAAGCAAGGGGCCTAAAACAGGAGGACGTATGTACGATATGGCCATCCATCTGCGTACGGACGGCACAAAGCGTCTGTATGAGCAGATTTACGAGCATATCAGGCAAGAGATTAGGGAGGGGAAGCTTCTCGCGGGCGAGAGGCTTCCCTCCACTCGTTCGCTGGCCGAATATTTACAGGTGTCGCGAAGCACGGTGGATACCGCCTATGAACAGCTTCTGAGCGAGGGATATATCGAAGCCAGCCCTTACAGGGGATATTTTGTCTGTAAAATGGAAGAACTGTTCCGGTTAGAGGGCCTGGACGCAGGGTCCGGGGCGGCGACGGCTTCCCAGGCTCCGCCCGCGGAAGGCGCCGCGTCAGGAGGCGTGCTTGCCCGCGGGAGGGGTCAGGGCGTCGGACGGGCGCGGTATGACTTTTCCCCATATGAAATCGATATGAGCGCCTTCCCCTTTCCGGTTTGGATGCGGATCACCAAAAACGTCTTAAGTGAAAGCGGCAGCGGCTTGTTTTCCCAGGGAGAACCACAGGGGGAATGGGACTTGCGCGTGACCATCAGCCGTTATCTGCATTCCTCCCGCGGGGTCGAATGCGTGCCGGACCAGGTCGTCGTGGGCGCGGGGAACGATTACCTGCTTTTGCTTTTGGAGAAGCTTCTGGGGCGGGATGTAAGCATTGCCATGGAAAACCCTACCTATAAGAAGGCTTATCGGATCTTCCGCTCGTTCGCCTATCGGATCGTGGCGGTGGACATGGACGAGGACGGCATGAGCGCCGCCCGGCTGGAGCAGGAGAACGTGACGGCGGCTTATGTGATGCCGTCCCATCAATTCCCTACGGGGACGGTCATGCCCATCGGGCGCAGGACGCAGCTTTTGCGCTGGGCGCAGATGGCGGACGACCGCTACCTGATCGAGGACGATTATGACAGCGAGTTCCGATACCGGGGCAAGCCCATTCCTTCCCTGCAGGCTTCGGACCGGGATGGAAAGGTCATTTATATCGGGACCTTTTCCAAGGCGATCGCCCCCGCCATCCGCGTCAGCTACATGGTCCTGCCGCCGGTTTTGCTGGAGCGCTACCGCAGGGAGTGTTCCATTTATTCTTCCACCGTGTCCCGTATCGACCAAAGGATCCTGAACGAATTCATCCGGGAGGGACATTTTGAGCGCCATCTGAATAAGATGCGTAAGATCTACCGCGCCAAGCATGAATTGTTGCTGGACCGGCTCAGGCCCTGGCGGGACCGGTTCCAGGTCCTAGGGGAAAACGCGGGCCTGCACCTGCTTTTGTCTTGCCAGGATGGCCGCACGGAGGAGGAACTGGTTCGGAAGGCGCGCCAGGCAGGCGTGAGGGTCTATGGGATGTCGGACAGCTACATCCAGGAGCCTGAAAAAGGGCAAAAAAATGCCACCATCCTTTTGGGGTATGGCGGCTTGGACGAGAAACAGATCCTGGAAGGGACCGCATTGTTGGAAAAAGCATGGAAATAAGGGGAGAGCGTCGCTCTCCCCTTTCTTTGGCGTGAACGGGTTATTCTTCGGAGGGGATTCCTACGGCGTCGTCTTCGTCGTCCTCATCCTCATCCAGGTAGCCTTCTTCCCCGGCTTCCTTGGCAGCAGCCTCTTCGCACTCGGCGGCAGCTTCCTCGCATTCAGCAGCGGCTTCCTTGCAGGCCTCTTCGCACTCAGCGGCAGCTTCCTTGCAGGCCTCCTCGCACTCAGCGGCGGCTTCTTTGCAAGCCTCTTCGCACTCAGCGGCGGCTTCCTTGCAAGCCTCCTTGCATTCCGCGGCTTCTTTGGCAGCTTCTTTGCAGGATTCCTCGCATTTCGCGGCTTCCTCCGGATGGTCCTTGCCAAGGGGCACATAATTGCGGACGGTCTCTCCCTCTTCCAGGTCATCATTGAGGTCGTCGTAATCGTCGCTTCCCTCGTCTTGCTTGCCGGACTCAGAATCTTTCTTCTTCAAAAAATAATAAGCGGTGGCAGCGGCGGCGCCTGCTGCGGCGGTCAGGAATAATACTTTGCTCAGTTTCTTGGACATGGGGTTGCTCCTTTCAGAATTGCAATTTGTTATTCAATATATTAATACTATTTTGCAGAATTGAAAAGAGAATATGTGTAATTTTTTTATAAAATTCTTGGGAAAAGAAAAGCAAAAGTTGATTAACAAGGTGGTCTGTGTTACACTGGAACATAAGGCAGCAGGTTTCCATGGGCATAAGGGGCAGGCGTTTGACGGGGTTACGAAAGAGGGCTGGGATTATGAACGACCGTTTTTTTGAATTGAAGAGGGAAAAGCAGGACAGGATGATCAATGGGGCGTTAAAAGTGTTTGCGACCCAAGGATACCGCCATGCCAGCACGGACGACATCGTGAAAGAGGCCGGGATCAGCAAAGGGCTTTTGTTCCATTATTTCGGGAGCAAGCAAGGGACCTATGCGTTCGTGTATGATTACAGCGCCCGGTTCATGATGCTGGAGCTGCGCGATATGGTGGACCCCAGGGAGCGGGAGCTGTTCGGGCTGATGAAGCAGATCGAGCGGGCGAAGCTCAACGCCCTGAAAGGCTACCCCTATATGCAGATGTTCCTGGACCGCGCCAACCAGGAGACCTCCAACGAAGCCCTGGTCGCCATCGCTGCCAAGCGCCCCCTCCTGTTAGAGGCATATGAGCTGATTTATGAGCAGGTCAATCCCATCCGCCTGCCGGAGGGCGTGGAGCTTGGGAAGCTTCGTAAGATGATGGAGCTTACCATCAAGGGCCTGATGTCGGAGCGGTTCAGGGATGGGTCGTTCCAGCCGGAATCGCTTTGCCAGGAGATCGAGGAATACCTGGATATGATGAAAGGCCTGGTATACCGCTAACGATCATTTTGACATCTTATAGGGAGGGTCGGCGGGATAGCCGCCCTTAAGCTTCTGCATGCCTCGTTGGATGGCATCCTTAGAGTTCTTCCAGTCCGCGTCCTTGTTGCGGTAATCGAATTTCTCCACCAGCCAGGCGACGTCTTCGGAAATACGCTTCATGTTCGCGGACATCAGCGGGAGCACGCAGCCGTAGAATTCTTCTTTCATCCGGTCGGGCAGGGAAACGTCCGCCCTCTCGCACAGGTCCTTGAAGTGCGGCAGGCAGAAGCCCTTGCTGTCTTTGACTTTCTCCCGAAATTCCTTGTCATTTTGGTACATATAGAAAAAGGTGTCCAGGTAACGGGCGTAGGTCTCTTTGAATTGGTTGCAGATGTAGCAGGACTGCTCTTTCTGCGCGATCCAGACGCCGATGGGGTTGTCGGACTGCACGTTTTTCCGGAATTTGTCCTTTAAAGAGGTCTTCCCGGGGCGGAACGAGGCGAATTGCTGATCCATTTCCTTGATCATACGCATGTAATGGGTCTTTAAGATCCAGGCGTTGCCCAGCGTGTTGCCATAGTCGAACATTTTCTGGAAGTGCGTCCTGCAGAAGCCTGCCTTGTCCGTCAGTTCCCGCATATCCGCCTCCATATAGGAGGAGCCGCTTCCCAACACGAAATCCATCAGGTCCTGCTCCACGTTCCGTTCAATATAGCAGAAAGGACATTCATCCTGGGCGTTCATGGCGTCGTTTAAAGGGATGGTGTAAAGCTGTTCTTTCATCGTTTCGTCACTCCTTTTCCATCATCAGTCCACCTCTTTTCCACTATAAAAGATTTTCCTCCAAAAAACAAGCCCAGTATGCCAATTTGTTACAAAAGATGGTTAGAATGGAAGCATCTTAAGTGTTAAGAAAACTTAATAAAGAATCGCTTGTAATGTAACACAAGATTTCATAAACTTATTTTGTGGGAACCGTTCAAAAGATGGACGCGCCGGGACGTAAAGAGGGCGCGTTTTAAAATAGACAGAGAGATGTGATTTGCCTTGGTATTCAACAGCGTTGGTTTTTTGCTCTATTTCCTTCCGATCTTTTTGATCCTATATGGCCTTGCACCGAAAAAGTACAGGAATGTGGCGCTTCTGGCAGGAAGCCTTATTTTTTACGCTTGTGGGGAGGTAAGGCACCTTTGCCTTCTATTGGCGTCCATGGCGGCGAATTATGAGGTCGGGCTGTATTTGTCGGGGAACCGGAAAGAGTCGAAGAAGGAAAAGAGGGCCAGGACGCTGCTTTTGATCGCCGCGGTGGCGGGAAATGTGGGGCTGCTTGGCCTGTTCAAGGCCCTGTCCGGCATATTGGGGCTGCCCTTGGGCATCAGCTTTTACACGTTCCGCATCCTTTCTTACCTGATCGACGTCTATCGTGGGGAGATCCATCGGGAGTGGTCTTTCGTCCGCCTGGCGAACTATATCTGCATGTTCCCGCAGATGATATCCGGTCCCATTTCCACTTATGGCGAGGTCGCCCCGGGGCTGGAAGCGGCGCAATGTACGGCGGAGGGGATCCAGGACGGGTTAAAGCTGTTTGCGGTGGGTCTGGCCGCCAAGGTGCTTTTGGCGGACCGCGTAGGACTGCTGTGGAACGAGGTCACGACGACGGGATATGAGAGCATTTCCACCCCTTTGGCGTGGCTGGCGGCGGTAGCTTATTCGATGAAGATCTATTTTGATTTCTATGGATACTCCCTTATGGCGATGGGCCTGGGCCGGATGATAGGCGTCGGGCTGCCGGAGAATTTCCGGGAACCTTACCTGGCCCGGGGCGTGCGGGATTTCTACAGGAGGTGGCACGTCACCCTGGGGAGGTGGTTCCGTAATTATGTGTACATCCCTTTGGGCGGCAACAGGAAAGGGGAGGGGAGGACGGTCCTGAACCTGTTGGTGGTGTGGATCCTGACCAGCATCTGGCATGGGGTTACGGTCAATTTCCTGCTTTGGGGCCTGCTTTTATGGGCCTGCATCGTGCTGGAGCGCCTCTTGGAACGGTTTGCCGTGGTTCGGAAGATGAGGATCCTGCCGCGGCTATATCTGTGGTTCATCATCCCGGTGTCCTGGGTGTGCTTTGGCATTACGGACCTGCCGCAGCTGGGGATTTACCTGGGGAGGTTGTTCGGGCTGTCGCAGGGGATCAATGTTTATCCCATGGATTGGCAGGAGGCCTTGGCGACCTATGGGGGGAGGTTGGCGGCGTGCTTCGTGGCATGCACCCCGTTCCTTAAGTGGCTCTACCGGAAAGGAAAGGATACCCTGCCGGGGCTTGTAGCGTTGGGGGCTTTGTTCTGGTATTGTGTTTGGCGGATCATCGTGGAAGGCGGCAACACGTTCCTGTATGCGAATTTTTGACGAGGTATGCGTTAGATGGGAAATAAATGGGGCAAATGGAAAAAGTGGTCTTTCCTGGCGGTATGGCTGGCGTGCGGGGTCGTAGTGATGGCGGCGACGGATTCCTGGAGCGCGGCGGCGGAACCGGCGCGTCATGCCGGGACGTGGCTGGCATCGGCTTTCGGCAGGGAACCGGGGCAGGAAGGGCGACAGCAGGAGGGAAATGGGTCGGGAGGAATTTCCGACAGTGATATAGAGACGTCGGCGGAGGGGAGCGGAGGGTCTGGAAGCGATGGGTCGTCAGAGGACGGAAGCGCCGGGAATGGAAATGGCGGGACGGGGGATGATGGGACATCACTGGACGGAAGCGCCGGGAATGGAAATGGCGGGACGGGGGATGATGGGACATCACTGGACGGAAGCGCCGGGAATGGAAATGGCGGAACGGGAAGCGATGGGTCGTCAGAGGACGGAACCGCCGGGAATGGAAATGGCGGAACGGGAAGCGATGGGTCGTCAGAGGACGGAAGCGCCGGGGCTGGAAACGGCGGGCCTGGAAGCGATGGGTCGTCATCGGACGGAAGCGCCGGGGCTGGAAACGGCGGGACGGGAAGCGATGGGTCGTCATCGGACGCTAGCACCGGGGCTGGAAATAGCGGGACGGGAAGCGATGGGACATCATCGGACGCTAGCGCCGGGACCGGAAATGATGGGACGGGGGATGATGGATCGTCACAAGACGGAAGCGCCGGGAATGGAAATGGCGGGACGGGAAACGATGGGACAACGTCGGACGGAAGCGCCGGGACTGACGATGGCGCGGGAAGCGGTCCCGGGGAGGAGGACGCCGCCCCTCAGGAAGTGGCTTATGCCACAGTGGACGACGACTATTTTAGCGACGCATTGTTCATCGGCGATTCCCGCGTGGTTGGCTTGTACCAATATAGCGGCTTGATGGATGTGGCGACGTTCTATGCCTCTAAGGGTTTGACCGTATTTAAGCTGTTCGACGCGTCCATCGTGCCGGTAGAGGATGAACGCGGCACGATCACGATTGAAGAGGCTTTGTCAGAGAAGCAATTTAAGAAAGTGTATCTCATGGTGGGGATCAATGAGATGGGCGTAGGCGATGTAGAGGGTTTCCTGGCAAAATACCAGGAAGTCGTGGACCGGATCCAAGAACTTCAGCCGGATGCCATCCTTTACCTCCAGGCCATCATCAAGGTCACGGCAAAGAGGTCTGAAAAGGGAGATTACATTTACAACGAGGGAATTGAGGAGCGGAATGTGGGCATCGCCGCCATGGCGGATAATAAGACGGTTTTCTATTTGGACGTGAATCCTTTGATCTGTGATGAGATGGGAGGGATGATTGAGGAGTATACTTCGGACGGCGTGCACCTGAAAGCGAAGTATATCCCCATTTGGGAAAATTTTCTGAAGGAACATGCTATTTTGCTTGACGAATAACGTCGGAGCAATTATGATAGGAGAAGAGATTTTAATAAAAATTTAATATTTTATGAGCGGACGAATAGGAGGAGGTCATCATGAGCGATACACCAAAGAAATCATCGCAAACGGTCTTGGGCGAAAAGGGTATTTATGATACAAGGTCCCTTGGCGCGCCGAAAGTGGCATTGTTAGGCATACAGCATATGTTCGCCATGTTCGGGGCGACGATCCTGGTGCCGATCCTGACAGGGTTGGATGTATCCACCACTCTGCTGTTTGCCGGTCTGGGAACCCTGCTGTTCCATTTGATCACCAAGGGGAAGGTACCGGCTTT
>CANPWC010000066.1 GCA_947581905.1 uncultured Acetatifactor sp. | reverse complement strand
GGCCTGACCCTGCAGGACGCCAGAGAATACAATATCATCGGCTGCGTGGAGCCCCAGAAGGCGGGCAAGACGGAGGGCTGGCACGACGCGGCTTTCTATAATATGTGCCGCCCGCTGGAGGTCGTGTTCGACAGCGGCTATGATAAAGGGGAATTCATCGGCGTGGCGACGAAGCCGGTGGAAGAGATGACCGATTTTGAAGAGTTTTATGACGCGTATAAGACGCAGATGAATTATTTCATTTCCCTGTTGGTGAACGCGGATAATGCCATCGACATGGCACACGCCGCCCTTTGCCCGCTGCCGTTTGAGTCCTGCATGGTGGACGACTGCATGAAGCGGGGCAAGTCCGTGCAGGAAGGCGGCGCGGTCTATAACTTCACCGGGCCCCAGGGGTTCGGCGTGGCGAATATGGCGGATTCCCTGTATGCCATCAAGAAACTGGTCTTTGATGAGAAAAAAGTGACCCTGGCCGAGTGGAAGAGGGCGTTAAAGCTCAACTACGGCAAGGGCTTGGACGACGTCAGCGTCGGCGACCTGGCCATGAGCGTGATTCGGGGGCTGCAGGACCAGGGCGTGCAGGTGGGAAGCGAGGACGTGGCGAAAGTCGTGGCGCAGATCCGCGCCATGGACGTGTCCGAGGAGGATAAGAAGCGTTTCGCCAGGCTCTTGGAGATGATCGATGAGGTGCCGAAGTTCGGCAATGACGAGGAAGAGGTGGATGCGTTCGCCAGGGATGTGGCTTACACATACACCAAGCCCCTGCAGGAATTTAGGAATCCTCGGGGAGGCATGTTCCAGGCCGGGCTTTATCCGGTGTCCGCCAATGTGCCCTTGGGCGCGCAGACCGGCGCGACCCCGGACGGCAGGCTGGCGCATATGCCGGTGGCGGACGGCGTGTCCCCCTCCGCGGGCAAGGACGTGCACGGCCCTACCGCCGCGGCAAATTCCGTGGCCAGGCTGGACCATGGCATTGCTTCCAACGGGACCCTGTTCAACCAGAAGTTCCACCCGACGGCCTTAAGCGGCGAGCGGGGGCTGGACAACTTCGTGGCGTTGATCCGTTCTTATTTTGACCAAAAGGGAAGCCATATGCAGTTCAACGTGGTGAGCCGGGAGACCCTGCTGGACGCCCAGGCCCATCCCGAGAATTATAAGCACCTGGTGGTGCGTGTGGCGGGCTACAGCGCCCTGTTCACCACCTTGTCCAAATCCCTGCAGGACGACATCATCCGCAGGACGGAGCAAGGGTTCTAGGGACGGCGCGGCAGCGTGTCCCCGGATGTGGCGAAGGAGTTTTAGATGGGCTATTTAGAAACGAAAGGGCGGATTTTTGACATACAGAGATATTCCATCCATGATGGGACCGGCATCCGCACCATCGTGTTCCTGAAAGGCTGCGTGCTGCGCTGCAGGTGGTGCTGCAACCCGGAATCCCAGGAGTATGCGGTCCAGACCATGATGGTGCAGGGCAAGCCGAAGACGATCGGGCGGGATGTGACCGTGGGGGAGGTCATGGAGACGGTGGAAAAGGACCGCCCCTATTACCGCAGGAGCGGCGGCGGGCTGACCTTGTCCGGCGGTGAAAGCCTGTGCCAGCCGCTGTTTGCAAGGGACCTGCTCCATGCGGCGAAGGCGGTGGGCATCCCGACGGCGATGGAAAGCATGGCATGCGCCAAGTATGAAGTGATCGAAAGCGTTTTGCCGTACCTGAACCAGTATTTAATGGACATTAAGCATATGGATCCGCGGAAACATAAGGAATTTACAGGACGGAGCAACGAGCTGATGCTGGAGAACGCCAGGAAAGTGGCGGAGTCCGGCGAGACGGAGCTGATCATACGTGTGCCGGTGATCCCCACGTTCAACGATACGCCCGAGGAAATCCGGGCGATCGCCAGGTTCGCGGATAAGCTGCCCGGCGTGCGCAGGATCCACCTGCTGCCTTACCACAGGCTGGGGCAGGATAAGTACGATGGGCTGGGGAGGGATTACCTGATGAAAGACATCCTCCCTCCCACCAATGAACATATGGACATGTTGAAACGAGTGGTGCAGGAGAACAGCAGGCTGATCTGCCAGATCGGCGGCTAGGCGGGCATGGCATGCGGCAGACAAGGGACCGGCGGCAAGCGGCTGGCGGAAGCGGAAGCGGGTAAGGTAGGAGCGGCTTGCGGCTGACGGGCATTACGATAGATTGGACGAGGTGACAGGACATGGCGCAGACGGATGAGATAAAGCAAAGGATCGTACAGGAACTGGTGCCCGGGCGGGAGATCACCCTGGCACACATCATCGCCAACCCGGATCCTATTTTATATGAAAAATTAGGCCTGGACCCCAGGGTGGAATATTCCAAGTCCGCCATCGGGGTGATGACCATTACCCCGGCGGAGACCGCCATCATCATCGCGGACATCGCCGTCAAGGCTTCCGGTGCCGAACTGGGCTTCGTGGACCGGTTCAGCGGCTCCTTGATCATTACCGGCAGCGTGTCCGAGGTGGAGTCGGCGGTTGCGGCCATCCTGGCTTATGTGCAGGACAACTTGGGTTACACCGTCTGCAAGACCACCAAGACCTGACGCGGCGTTCCCGCCGGGCGGCGAGCGCCCACCGATTGCCCGGAGGCATCGGCGCAGGCCCATCCCGCCAGGCGGCAACGGCACCCGCCGGTCATCCGGCAAGCGACAGGCGCAGGTCCACCCTGCCAGGCGGCGGACGATGGGCGCAAGGAAGGGGCGGCATGAAAAAGATCATTTTCATGGGCCGGAGCGAGTGCGGCAAGACCACTCTTACCCAAGCAATGAAAGGGAAAGAGATCACATACCACAAAACACAGTACATCAACAATTTTGACGTGATCATCGATACGCCGGGCGAATACCTGCAGACCCATACCCTGGGACACGCCCTGGCCCTTTATACCTACGAGGCGCAGGTGGTGGGACTCCTTTTATCCGCCACGGAGCCCTTTTCCCTGTATCCTCCCTGCATCACCTGCATGTGCAACCGGGACGTGATCGGCATCGTCACGAAGATCGACGAGCCCGGGGCGGATCCGCAGCGTAGCGCCAGATGGCTTAGGCTGGCGGGCTGCAAGACGATTTTCTTCGTGGACTCCACTTCCGGGGAGGGCATCGCGGAAATCCTGGAATATCTGCGGGAGGATGGCGACGTGATGCCGTGGGAGCAAGGCGGCTGAGGCTTTTTGCGGATGGCGCGGCCGAACTGTTCCATTAGCCGCAAGCTTTTTGGGGATTGGGCGCAAAATAGTGTTGACTTATGTGGGATTTAGGGATATAATGGCTTAAAAAGCAACAAGAAACAAAATAAAATAACAGAAATCACAAGGAGGACTCCAAAGAGATGGTGAACGAGTACGAACTGAAGCAGCAAATCTGCGAAATCGGCAAGAGAATCTATAATCGGAACATGGTTGCCGCCAATGACGGCAATATTTCCGTCAAGTTGAACGACCATGAATTCCTGTGCACCCCCACCGGCGTGTCCAAGGGCTTCATGACCCCGGAATATATCTGCAAGGTAGACGCCCAGGGCAACGTCATCCATGCCAACAAGGGCTTCAAGCCCTCCAGCGAGATCAAGATGCACATGAGGGTGTATGAGAAGCGTCCCGATGTGGGAGCCGTGGTGCATGCGCATCCTACTTTCGCCACCGCGTTCGCCATCGCCGGCATCCCGCTGACCCAGCCGATCATGCCGGAAGCGGTCATCTCCTTAGGCTGCGTGCCTATCGCGGAGTACGGCACCCCCTCCACCATGGAGATCCCGGATAATGTGGAGAAGTATCTTCCTTATTATGACGCGGTCCTGCTGGAGAGCCACGGCGCGCTGACCTGGTCCACCGACCTGTTGGCCGCGTACCACAAGATGGAATCCGTAGAGTTCTATGCAGAGCTTTTGTATAAGTCCAAGATGCTGGGCGGCCCTAAGGAATTTGACCAGGCTACCGTGGAGAAGCTTTACGAGATCCGGAGGAAGTTCGGCCTGCCTGGCAAGCATCCCGCGGACCTGTGCCTGAACAAGGGCAAGGCGAACTGCCATAACTGCGGCGGGAAGTGCTCCGGCGCGGTAAGCTCCGAGCCGAAGAACGTAAGCCCCGAGGTGGTCGCGGAGATCACCAAGCAGGTGTTGGCGCAGCTTGGCATGAAATAAGAGGCTTAAGGAAGATGGAAGAAGCAAAAATTGCCCAGATCGTCAGTTCCGTGTTGGAGCGGTACGCGAAAGCGGAAGCGCCGGCCCGGGTGGTCCCCAGCATCACGCTGGATTTCGCGGAAGCTTTGATGAAGCGGGTGGAGGCGAAGGCATCCTCCATGGGGATGCGGGTGGTCACGGCGGTGACGGACGTATCGGCAAGGCCGGTGGCGGTACGCTGCATGGACGGCGCTTATATCGGCAGCTACGACGTGGCTTTGAATAAGGCCTACACCTCCGTGGCGTTCCAGATGAGCACGGAGGAATTGGGCGCTTTAAGCGGTCCCGGCGCTCCCCTGTACGGCATCCAGTTCACCAACCAGGGGAAGATCGTGATCTTCGGCGGCGGGGTCCCTTTGCGGCTGCGGGGCGCGATCATCGGCGCTTTCGGGGTCAGCGGAGGCACTGCCGAACAGGACACGTACCTGGCGCGTTTCGCCCAGGAGGCGTTCCTTGAGATGACGGGACAGGATAAGGGCTGAACGAAGCGCCTTCGTTTGGTTATTTGTGCCGGAGCGTCACAAATAGCCCTGATGGCAAGAAGAGGTGAAGCCTCCCCTTGCCCTGATCGCGTGAACGCTCCGAAATGGAGATTGATATGAATGAGCAAATGGTGAATGATATTGTAAAAGAAGTGATCGCGAAGCTTCAGATCGCGGAAAGCCCCTCCGGCAAGCATGGGATCTTCGCGGATATGAACGACGCCATCGCGGCGGCGAAGGCGGCGCAGGCCCTGGTGCGGAACCTGTCCATGGACCAGCGGGAGAAGATCATCCAGAACATCCGCAAGGCGACCAAGGAACAGGCGGAGACCCTGGCGCGCATGGGCGTCCAGGAGACCGGCATGGGGAATGTGGGGCATAAGATCTTGAAACACGTCCTGGTGGCGGAGAAGACGCCGGGGACGGAAGACATCACGACCACCGCCTGGTCGGGAGACAGAGGGCTTACCCTGATCGAGATGGGGCCGTTTGGCGTCATTGGGGCCATCACCCCCTGCACCAATCCCAGCGAGACGGTGATCTGCAACGCCATCGGCATGATCGCGGCAGGCAACACGGTGGTGTTCAATCCCCATCCTCAGGCGATCAAGACGACGATTTACGCCATCAACATGATCAACGAGGCGTCTATCGCCGCGGGTGGGCCGGACAACGTGGCCTGCACGGTGGAGAAGCCCACCCTGGAGACCAGCGGCATCATGATGAAGCACAAGGATATCCCTTTATTGGTCGCGACAGGCGGCCCCGGCGTGGTGACGGCGGTGCTTTCCAGCGGCAAGCGGGGCATCGGCGCGGGCGCGGGCAACCCTCCGGCCTTGGTGGACGAGACCGCGGATGTGCGCAAAGCCGCGGCGGATATCGTCAATGGCTGTACTTTTGACAACAACCTCCCCTGTATCGCGGAGAAAGAGATCGTGGCAGTCTCTTCCATCATGGATGAGCTGATGCACTACCTGGTGACGGAGCAAGGCTGCTACCTGGCCAGCAAGGAAGAACAGGATAAGCTGGTCGCCACCGTCCTTACGCCCAAGGGACTGAACCGCAAGTGCGTGGGACGCGACGCCAAGACCTTGCTTGGCATGATCGGCGTGAACGTGCCGGACAACATCCGCTGCATCGTCTTTGAAGGGGAAAAAGAGCATCCGCTGATCTCGGAAGAGCTGATGATGCCGATCTTAGGCGTGGTACGTGCCAAGGATTTCGACGACGCGGTGGAGAAGGCGGTGTGGCTGGAGCACGGCAACCGCCATTCCGCCCACATCCATTCCAAGAACATCGACAACATCACCAAATATGCGAAAGCCATTGATACCGCCATCCTGGTGAAGAACGGGCCGTCCTACTCGGCTTTGGGCTTCGGCGGCGAAGGATATTGCACATTCACCATCGCCAGCAGGACCGGCGAGGGGCTGACCAGCGCCAAGAGCTTCACGAAGAGCCGTAGATGCGTCATGACGGACAGCCTGTGCATCCGCTAGGCGGCAGATTGAGATAGAAAGGACAGGAGAGCAATGGATTTGAGTAATGTGAACGTGGAAGAGATCGTGAGGCAAGTGATCCTGAACATGGAAAACAAGGGGCAGGGCGGAAGCGCTCCTGCAAGCGCCCAAAGCAAGGCAGGCGCTTCGATCCCGAAGACCGCCAGGGTCGCCATGCTCACCTCCCTGGAGCATTTTGACATTAAAGAGTTCCCCATCCCGGAAGTCGGCGACGACGACATCCTGGTCAAGGTGGAGGGCTGCGGCATCTGCGGCACGGACGCCCATGAATTTAAGAGGGACCCGTTCGGGCTGATCCCGGTAGCCCTGGGGCATGAGGGCACCGGCGAGATCGTGAAGATGGGCAAGAACGTGAAAAAGGACAGCGCGGGCAAGGACTTGAAGGTCGGCGACAAGGTCGTCACCTGCATGATCTTCAAGGATAACCCCGACATCACCATGTTCGACCTGAATAAGCAGAACGTAGGCGGCGCGGACGTCTACGGCTTGCTGCCGGATGACGACATCCACTTGAACGGCTGGTTTTCCGATTATATTTTCATCCGGAAAGGGTCCACCGTCTTCAACGTAAGCGACCTGGACCTGTATTCCAGGATCCTGATCGAGCCTTGCGCGGTGCTGATCCATGCGGTGGAGCGGGCGAAAAGCACCGGCATCCTGCGGTTCAATTCCCGCGTGGTGGTCCAGGGCTGCGGGCCGATCGGCCTGATTTGCATCGCCATCCTGCGGACCATGGGCATCCAGAACATCATCGCGGTGGACGGCGAGGCGAAGCGCCTGGATTTCGCCAAGCAGTTAGGCGCCAGCGGCACGGTGAACTTCAAGGAATATAAGGGGATTGAAGCCCTGGCGGGCGGCGTTAAGGACGCCTTGGGCGGGCATCTGGCGGATTTCGCGTTCCAGTGCACCGGCTCCCCCGTAGCCCATTCCAATATTTATAAATTCATCCGCAACGGCGGAGGCCTGTGCGAGCTGGGCTTCTTCATCAACGGCGGCGACGCCACGATCAACCCGCATTTTGACATCTGTTCCAAAGAGATCACCACGGTGGGCAGCTGGGTTTACACCTTAAGGGATTACGCCACCACGTTTGATTTCTTAAAGAGCGCGAAGCAGATCGGGCTACCCATCGAGAAGCTGATCACCCACACGTTCCCCTTGGACCAGATCAATGAGGGACACAAGACGAACCTGGCGATGCAGGGGCTTAAGATAGCGATCATCAACCAATGACGCGCTTTGTTATGTAAAAAGCGACAAAGAGGAAAGGAGCCCCAGTGAATCCCGCAGTAGGAATTTTGGAAGTATATGGTCTGGTCTGCGCGTTCCTGGCGGCGGACGCCGGATGCAAGGCAGCGGACGTGACCTTGGAGAATTTCGATAAGAACAAGCCGGCCAACGCGGATTCGCTTCCGGTGCCCTTGTTGGTGACGATCAAGTTCCGCGGAAGCGTCGCCGACGTGGAAGCGGCGATGGAAGCGGCGATGGAGACCGCGAAAGGCTTAACCGGTATCGTTCAGCACCATATTATACCGAACCCTACCGATGATACCTGTAAAATGTTAAAAATCAGCGCGTTCGATAAAAAGTGAGCGCGCGACCTTGAAAGATATGACCATAGGAGGATCAGGAAATGGCGAAAGAAGCATTAGGAATGGTGGAGACCAGAGGGCTGACCGCGGCGATCGAGGCAGCGGACGCGATGACCAAGGCGGCGGAAGTGACCTTGATCGGCACGGAGAAGATCGGATCCGGGCTGGTGACGGTCATGGTCCGCGGCGATGTAGGGGCCGTCAAGGCGGCGGTGGAGAGCGGTTCCGCCGCGGCCGGCAGGCTGGGCGAGCTGGTGGCCGTCCATGTGATTCCCAGGCCCCATGCGGACGTGGAGAAGATCCTGCCGACGATCTAAGGCGGCGCGGCAGGCTTAGGCGACAGGCATACCGGGAAAAGGGGACGGCGAAATGGGCAACTCTTATGGCTTTATTGAAATAACGGGCGTGACGGCCGCGATGGACGCGCTGGACCTGATGTGCAAGACGGCCAAGGTGGAGCTGGTCACTTGGGAGCGCAAGCTTGGCGGGCGGCTGGTGACGCTGGTGGTCCAGGGGGAGGTCGCCGCCGTGGAGCAGGCGGTGGAGGCGGCATGCACGAAGGCGATCAAGAAACCGGCTTCCAGCGGCGTGATCGCCAACCCGCACCCCGAGATCGTGCGCCTGGTGCTTAAGAGCGCGAGCAGGTTCAGAGACGTGGAGGAATTTATTCATGGACGAGAAGAAGGCAACCCCTAAGAAGGCAGTAACTGCGGCGAACCGCGTTCGCGCAGCGAAAAATAAAGCAGCCAATCAAATGGAGCATACTACAGAACAGGATTCTGTGATCAAGAAGGAGGAAAAAAGAATGGCACAGGAAGCATTAGGAATGGTGGAAACAAGAGGACTTGTCGCGGCGATCGAGGCCGCTGACGCGATGTGCAAATCCGCGAACGTGACCCTGATCGGCACCGAGAAGATCGGATCCGGGCTGGTGACGGTCATGGTCCGCGGCGATGTAGGCGCCGTGAAGTCTTCCGTGGAAAGCGGGGCCGCCGCAGCCGGCAAGCTGGGCGAGCTGATCGCGACCCATGTGATTCCCAGGCCCCACAATGACGTGGAGATGATCCTGCCCCACATCCAGGGCTGACACGAGGCATGAAGCCGGGCGTCAGGTAACGGGATGATTGGCCATCGGACGTAAAACGCGGGGCGCATTCGGCCAGGCCCGAAGCGCCTCGGGAGTTTTGCGCCCTGCGGCGGAAAGCAGGTGTCGGTTTGGAAACGAAGGAAATCGAAATGATCACCAGGGCGGTCCTTGCCGCGCTGGAGAAGAAAGCCCCCAATGAGAAGGGCTTCGTCGTGCCGGTGGGCGTGTCCGCCAGGCATGTGCACCTTACCCAGGAACATGTGGAAGCGCTCTTTGGGGAAGGGTATCATTTGACTAAGAAAAAAGACTTGATGGGCGGTCAGTTCGCGTCGAACGAGCTGGTCACGCTGGTAGGGCTTAAGCTGCGCGCCATCGAGAACGTGAGGGTGCTCGGTCCGGTGAGGAAGGCGTCCCAGGTGGAAATTTCCGCCACGGATGCGATCAAGTTGGGCATCAAGGCCCCCGTGCGGGAGTCCGGCAACATTGCCGGGAGCGCGCCCATCGCCATCGTGGGTCCCAAGGGGGCCCTGTACCTGAAAGAGGGCTGCATCGTGGCCATGCGCCACATCCATATGTCCCCCGCGGACGCTTTAGCGGCGGGAGTGCATGACGGGGACATCGTTTCGGTGAAAGCGGACAATGAAAGGGGAACGGTGTTCAACCAGGTGAAGATCCGGGTGAACGAGGCGTTCACGCTGGAGATGCACATCGATACGGATGAAGCCAACGCCGGCCAGATCGCGACCGGGGATACCGTTACGATGTTAAAATAAGATTCGGCATCCGGGAGTAGGAACATGATCATTGGAAAAGTGGTGGGCAGCATCGTGTCCACGCGTAAGAATGAAAATTTGATCGGCAACAAGTTCATGATCGTGGAACCCGTCCCCAGCATGAGGGGCGGATGGGGTAACTTTGTTGCCATTGACAATATCGGCGCCGGGATCGGCGAGTATGTGCTGGTGTCCTGCGGCAGCGCCGCCCGGATCGGCTGTGACATGGAGAAATCCCCCGTCGACGCGGCCATCGTGGGAATCATTGACGACCCGGCAGGGTTGGAGTAGCCTGGATAAGCTTGATAGGAAAGTAAGGGGTGTGCCATGACAGCAGAAGAGCTTGGCCGGATCGTCCGGGAAAGCGGCGTGGTAGGCGCTGGCGGAGCCGGTTTTCCGACCTATATGAAAATAGATGAAAGAGCGAACACCATCTTGCTGAATTGCGCGGAATGTGAGCCGCTGCTGCGCCTGCACAGGCAGCTTCTGCGGGATTACGCCCCCATGATCGTGCGCACGTTCGCCCTGATCGCGGATGTGCTGCATGCGGATGAGGCGATCATCGGCGTCAAGGAAGGGTATCGCGGCACGATCGAGGCGCTGCGCCACTGCGTCCCGGACCATGCCAAGGTGCGCATCCAGCTTTTGCCTGGGGCTTATCCCATGGGGGATGAAGTGGTGCTGATCTATGAAGCCACGGGCAGGGTCATTTCGCCCGGCGGCCTGCCGATAGAGGCAGGGGTGGCGGTCTTCAACGTGGAAACCGTGTATAACGTTTGGCGCGCCCTGGAGGCGAAAGCCCCCGTGACGGACAAGGTAGTGTCCGTGGTAGGGGAAGTAGAGGACCCTATAACCGTCCGGGTCCCGCTGGGGACTTCCCTGCGGGAAGTGGTGGAAATGGCGGGCGGCGAGCGCAAGTCTGCTTCCACGTCCCATCCGGAGGAGTTGGCGTATTTGGTAGGAGGGCCTATGATGGGGCACATCGGCAGCCCCTACGACCCGGTCACGAAGACGACCAACGCGATCTTAGTGCTCCCCGAGGAGCATCCCATCATCCAGAGGAAAAGGATGAGCGCCTCCATCAGCATGAAACGGGCGGCTTCCGCCTGTTGCCAGTGCGAGACCTGCACGGACCTTTGTCCCAGGCACAACTTGGGGCACCCGATAGAGCCCCATCGCTTCATGCGAGCCGTGGGGAACCATGACTATAAGGACGTGGAAGCGTTCCAGAACCTGTTCTTCTGCAGCAGCTGCGGCTTATGCGAGATGTATTCCTGCCCGCAGGGCTTGTCTCCCAGGAGCCTGATCGCGGACTGTAAAGAGGGCCTGCGCAAGGCTGGGCTGAAAGCGCCCAAAGCCTGTGCGTCTAAAGTCAAGGAAGCCAGGGAATACCGCAGGGTGCCGGAGGGTCGCCTGGAAGCCAGGCTTGCCCTGACCAAATATGAGACGCAGGCGCCCCTGGATAACAGGGTCCGTCCCGTACAAAAGGTGCAGGAACCCTTTTCCCAGCATATCGGCGCGCCTGCCGTCTGTGTGGCAAGCCCTGGGGACAGGGTGAAGCGCGGGCAAGTGGTGGCGCAGCCTGCCAAGGGATTGAGCGTGCCGGTCCATGCTTCCATAGACGGCACGGTAACGGCGGTGACGGGAAAATATATCGAAATCACCGCGGATTGATGGAATCCCCCAGGAAGCGGGGGCTTTACGGCTGAAAGGATAAGCGCCGGTTCATGCGGTTCATGAGGAGGATGTGGACGATATGGCAAGGTCGATTGGAATGATAGAGTTTAAGACGGTTTCCGCAGGGATCACCGCGGCCGACCGCATGGTGAAGACCGCGGCGGTGGAGCTTTTGGAAGCCCAGGTGGTCTGCCCCGGCAAATATATCGCCCTGATCGCCGGAGAGCTTAGCGCGGTGCGAAGCGCCGTGGACGCGGCGAAGGCGATGACGCAGGACCAGTTCATCGACAGCTTCGTCCTGGGCAATCCGCATGAAAGCATCTTCCCGGCCATATACGGGACGACCCAGATCGGGGATGTGAGCGCCCTGGGGATCCTGGAGACCTATGACGCGGCTTCCATCATCGTGGCCGCGGATACCGCTGCCAAGACGGCCCTTGTGGACCTGATCGAGATGCGGATCGCCAAAGGCATGTGCGGCAAATCTTGTCTGTACCTGACCGGGGAAGTGGCCGCCGTCCAGGCCGCCATTGAGCGCGCCACGGCTACGGTCGCCGTAAACGGG
>CANPWC010000065.1 GCA_947581905.1 uncultured Acetatifactor sp. | reverse complement strand
AGGCGGCCATGTCAGCAGCGGCGGCGTCAGCCATGGAGGCGGCGGAAGGAGCCGTTAGGCAGTTTGAGAAAAGGAAAAGGAGCATGCAAAAATTCCCGGCATGGGTGAGTCCTGCCGGGAATCGTTGTTTTCTTGATGATTTATGCTCTATTCAAAGATCCGCCCAAATCCATTAAGCCATCTTGTTTACGGCCTTGCTAATGCGGGAAACCTTCCTAGCGGCGTTGTTCTTATGATATACGCCCTTGGTCGCAGCCATCTCAATCGTCTTAGTAGCGGCAGCAAGCTCCTTCACAGCGGCATCCTTGTCACCGGACTCGATAACGGCATAAACTTTCTTGATCGCCGTTTTCACGCCGGAGCGGATGGACTTGTTTCGATCAGCCTTTGTGCGGTTCACTAAAACTCTCTTTTTAGCAGATTTAATGTTAGCCAAGCTTTACACCTCCATCTTCATATGCGTTCTACTTTTTCCTGACAATGTTTCCTTAGCCCGACACGGAAGACTAACGTAAACATACAGATGTATTTTAAATAAAAACCGATACTTTGTCAATACATATTTTTGCTTTTTTTGCAAAAGAATATTTTTAATGGTTTTGTAAAAGATAGTAGCAGTGTTTTAAGGCGCATTGGACATGGACGATGGCGGCATGCGCGTCCTGCGTATGGAGAAAGGAAGAAGGCAGGGGACGTCGGGAAAGGAAGAAGGCATGGGACATTTTCAGGTGAGGACGGATCTGGCGCTGGAGGCCAGGGAGGGGATCGAGGATAAGGAAAGCGGGCAGCTAAGGGGCGTTCGGGTCGAGGAATATTATCAGGAAAAAGAGGACATCCAAGTGACGAAGGTGACCATCGACACCAAGAATGCCGCGAAAGCCATGGGGAAGCCCATGGGGGTCTATGTGACCATGGAAGCGCCTGCCATGGTGGAGCCGGACGAGGATTACCATCGGGAAATCTCCGAGTGCCTGGCCAAGGAGCTTCGGCAGATGATCCCTGGTTCGGACAGGGAGCAGTCCATCCTGGTGGTGGGCCTGGGGAATCGGGAAGTGACGGCGGATTCCTTAGGGCCCCAGGTGGTGGATAACCTTTTCATCACGCGCCATGTGGTGAAAGCTTATGGAAAGGCGGCTTATAACCGGGAAAGCATGAACCTGGTCAGCAGCATCGAGCCGGGCGTGATGGCAAAGACCGGGATGGAGGCGGCGGAGATCGTAAAAGGGGTGATTGAGGAGACCAGGCCGGACGTGGTGGTGGTGATCGACGCCCTGGCGGCGCGCAGCACCAAGCGCCTGAACCGGACCATCCAGATCACCAACACGGGCATCCAGCCGGGGTCGGGAGTGGGGAACCACCGCAACGCCCTGACCCTGGAAAGCTTGGGCGTGCCTGTGGTCGCCATCGGCATCCCCACCGTGGTGGATGCCGCCACCATCGTAGGGGACGCCCTGGAGAAGCTTCTAAGCGAAGAGAAGGGGTTTGATCGGATGAAATACATGGGGCAGCACCGGACGGCTTTTTCGGAATTGAATAATATGTATATGACGGGCAAGGACATCGATTCGGTGGTGAAGCGCGTCAGCTATACCGTATCCGAAGGGATCAACCTGGCCTTGGAGTTGGAAGAGGGACGTTAAGGGATGGGATCCGGGCAGGAAACGCCGAAGCGCCGGTGAAAGCGCCAGGCGGCCGGGATGCCCGGAATCGTGCAGGAATAGGAGGATGGAGGCGGGCATATATATAGAACGATCATCGGGATGGGGAGTGCATAACCGTTAAAACAGGAAAACAAGCTGTCAGCCTTTTGCTCGCGGCAGCGGCAGGACTGGCTTTTCTTTTCATGTTGGCAGGAAATGGGCAGGAAAGCGGCCCAGAGGGCGCTCCCGGAAGCGTTTTGGAAGGCGTCCAGGGGGATGTTTCCGCGCAGGGGAAGGAATCCGCCTTAAGGGCCTGTGTGGACGATTTCCTGAAAACCAAGACGATGCAGGCTTTCCTTCCGATTTTCGCCTTGGTGGAAGAAAAGATGGGCGTCTGGCAGGCGGTGGTGGAAGGGTGGATGTGCCAGATCGTGCCGTTGTACCATTTCCGCGAGATGACGGCAGGTCCAGAGGGGGAATGGACGGTTGAGGGGATTTTGGCGGCAGAGGCTAAGGAGCATGTCGGGTCGGGATCGGATGATTTAGAGGGGAGCGGCGGCCTTGCCGCGGACGGCTTAGAGGGAAGCGATTCCCTGGATGGCTTGGACGAGGCGCAGTTGGAGGCGTTGCTTCGGGCGGAAAATGACGCGGCCAGGGACAAAGTCGCCTCCCAGGATCCTACGGCGCAGGGCGGGACCGGCGCAGATAGCACGCTACAGGGCGGTCTCGGGGGCCCAAGTGGGACGGGCGTCCAGAGCGGGGAGGACGGCCAAGATGGGACGGGCGTCCAGAGCGGGGAGGAGGGCCAAAACAGGACGGACGGCCAGGGCGGGACCGGCGCAGATGGCGCGGCGCAAGGCGGGGCTGGCGCAGAAGGCGCCCCTTCCCTCTTTGCCAGCGGCTTCGTGCCCCATGCGCAACCGCTGGCCCAAGTGGATCTGGAGGGCCTTAAGGACTACGAGACCCTGGTTGAGACTTTCTATACCATAGACAGTTCCACCATGATCGGCAGCGACCAGCTGGACGTGGAGAAGCTTGCCGGCAAAGACTTAAGCATTTCCAAGGATGGGGAGGGACCCCAGATTTTGATCTACCATACGCATTCCCAGGAGGCTTTCGCGGATTCCGTCCCGGGAGAACGTTCCGACACCATCGTGGGGGTGGGGGATTACCTGGCGCAGCTTTTGACCCAGGTCTATGGCTATCAGGTGCTTCACCATGACGGCGCTTATGACGTGCCAAACCGTGACAATGCCTATTCCGTCGCCCTGCCCGCGATCGAGGCCATCTTAAAGCAGAATCCCGGCATCCAGGTGGTCATCGACCTGCATCGGGACGCCATGGACGAGGGCACCCGCCTGGTCACGGAGTTGGACGGGCGTCCGACCGCCCGGTTCATGTTTTTCAACGGGCTGAGCCGTACCCGCAAGACAGGCGACATTTCTTACTTATATAATGAGAACCTGGACGACAACCTGGCGTTTTCCTTTCAGCTGCAAAAAAAGGCGATGGAGTATTATCCCGGCTTGACGAGGCGGATTTACCTTAAGGCTTACCGTTATAACATGCACCTTAGGCCGCGTAACCTCTTGATCGAACTGGGCGCGCAGAACAACACGGTGGAGGAGGCGAAGAATGCCTGCGAACCCCTGGCGCACCTGCTGGATCTGGTTCTATCAGGCCAGAATTAGGCTTGCGTGATTTCGGCTTTTCTGCTACAATCAGTTGGAGAGAGGTAGAAAGGACGGAACAGATGGCGGCAATAGATCAAAGCAAGATTCGCAACTTTTGCATTATAGCGCATATCGATCATGGCAAATCGACCTTGGCCGACCGCATTATCGAACAGACGGGGCTTTTGACCAGCCGGGAGATGCAGGCGCAGGTCTTGGACAATATGGATCTGGAACGGGAAAGGGGCATCACCATCAAGGCGCAGGCGGTGCGTACCGTGTATCGGGCGAAAGATGGGGAGGAGTACATCCTGAACCTGATCGACACGCCGGGGCATGTGGATTTCAATTATGAGGTCAGCCGTTCCCTGGCAGCCTGCGACGGCGCGGTGCTCGTCGTGGACGCCGCCCAGGGGATCGAGGCGCAGACCCTGGCGAACGTGTACCTGGCCCTGGACCATAACCTGGACGTGTTCCCGGTCATCAATAAGATCGACCTGCCCAGCGCCCAGCCGGAACGGGTGATCGAGGAGATTGAGGACGTGATCGGCATCGAGGCCCATGACGCCCCCCTGATTTCCGCCAAGAACGGCATCGGCATCGACGAGGTGTTGGAGCAGATCGTCCGAAAAGTGCCCGCGCCCAAGGGGGATCCCGGCAATCCCCTTAAGGCATTGATCTTTGATTCCGTCTACGATTCCTATAAAGGCGTGATCGTCTTTTGCCGCATCATGGAGGGCTGTGTGCGCAAAGGCGCCATGATCCGCATGATGGCTACGGGGGCCAGGGAAGAAGTGGTGGAGGTGGGTTATTTCGGGGCCGGCCAATTCATCCCCTGCGAGGAGCTGAGCGCCGGGATGGTGGGCTATATCACGGCCTCCATCAAGAACCTGAAGGATACCCAGGTGGGCGATACCGTGACGGACGACGCCCGTCCCTGCGACCAGCCCCTGCCTGGCTATAAGAAGGCGCAATCCATGGTGTTCTGCGGCGTATATCCGGCGGACGGGGCGAAATATCCCGACCTGCGGGACGCGTTGGAGAAGCTGAAGCTCAATGACGCTTCCCTCAATTATGAGCCGGAGACCTCCGTCGCGTTAGGCTTTGGCTTCCGCTGCGGCTTCTTAGGCCTGTTGCACCTGGAGATCATCCAGGAGCGCCTGGAGAGGGAATATAACCTGGACCTGGTGACGACGGCCCCCAGCGTCATTTATAAGATCCATAAGACCAATGGGGAGGTGCTGGACCTGACCAACCCGACCAACATGCCCGACCTTTCTGAAATCGAATACATGGAGGAGCCGGTGGTCAGCGCGGAGATCATGGTCACTTCCGAATTCATCGGGCCCATCATGGAGCTTTGCCAGGAGCGGCGCGGCAAGTACCTGGGGATGGAATATATCGAAGGGGTGCGCGCCCTGTTAAAATACGAGCTGCCTTTGAACGAGATCATTTATGATTTCTTTGACGCCTTGAAGTCCCGTTCCAGGGGTTATGCCTCTTTTGACTACGACCTGAAAGGGTACGAGCAGTCCCGCCTGGTCAAGCTGGACATCTTGATCAACCGGGAGGAAGTAGACGCTTTATCGTTCATCGTCCATGCGGACTCCGCCTATGAGCGGGGGCGCAAGATGTGTGAAAAGTTAAAGGACGAGATCCCCCGCCACCTGTTCGAGATCCCCATCCAAGCGGCCATCGGCGGCAAGGTCATCGCCAGGGAGACCGTGAAAGCCATGCGCAAGGATGTGCTGGCAAAGTGTTACGGCGGCGACATTTCCCGGAAGAAGAAGCTTCTGGAGAAGCAGAAAGAGGGCAAAAAGAGGATGCGCCAGATCGGCAACGTGGAGGTCCCGCAGAAGGCGTTCATGAGCGTCTTGAAGCTGGATGACAAGAAATGAAGAAGCCTCTGGAGCTATACCTGCATATCCCGTTTTGCCAAAGGAAATGCAATTATTGCGACTTCCTTTCGTTCCCCGCGCCTATGCCGCAACAGGAGCGATACCTGTCGGCCCTGCTTCGGGAGGTGGAGGCGCGCGCGGCGGCTTGCAGGGATTATGAAGTGGTTTCCCTCTTCCTGGGAGGCGGCACGCCGTCCGTCGTAAGCCCCCTATGGATCGGAAGGCTGATGGACGCGGTCCGTGGCAGCTATATTTGCGCGGATGGGATGGAGGCCACGATCGAGGTCAATCCCGGCACGGTGGACTTATCCAAGCTTACCGCCTACCGCCTGGCAGGGCTCAACCGGGTGAGCATCGGCATGCAGTCCGCTTCCGACGAGGAGCTTGCGCGCCTTGGGAGGATCCATACCTGGGGGCAGTTCCTGGAGGCTTACCAGGCTGCCAGGGATGCCGGCTTTGCCAATGTCAATGTGGACGTGATGAGCGCCCTGCCGGGGCAGACGCCGTCCTCTTATGACAGGACGCTGCAAAGCCTGCTTTCCCTGGATCCTGTGCCGGAGCATATTTCAGCCTACAGCCTGATCGTGGAGGACGGGACGCCCTTTGCCGCGCTTCGCGACGCAGGAAGGCTTCCTTTGCCGGATGAGGACCAGGAACGGGAAATGTATTATCATACCCGGGAAGCGTTGGAGGCCGCCGGCTACCGGCGTTATGAAATATCCAATTATGCCAGGCCCGGATACGCCTGCAGGCACAACTGCGGTTATTGGGTCCGGACGCCATATCTGGGGTTTGGGCTGGGGGCGGCATCTTTGTTTGAGGAGGCCCGCTTTTCCAATACGAGGGATTTTTCCGCTTATTGTGAGAATCCTTTGGACTGCAGGGTGGACATCCACCCCCTTTCTAGGAAGGAGCGGATGGAGGAGTTCCTGTTCTTAGGGCTTCGCCTGACGGACGGGGTTATGGACGACCGCTTTCGGGAGGAATTTGGGAAAGGGCTTATGCAGGTCTACGGCCCGGTCATTGACCGGAACGGAAAGGACGGCCTGCTTTGTTGGGAGGCGGGGCGCCTGCGCCTTACAGACCGAGGCGTGGATGTGAGCAATTACGTGTCCGCCCAATTCCTTCTTGACTGAACGGACGAAAGGGTTCCTATAACGTCATAGAAAGTAACTATTCAGCCGCGCCATTCGCAAAGTCGCGCTTACGCGCTTTTACGTCGCTGCGCGACTCCCTTTGCTCATAAAATGGCGCTCCCTCAACCGCCAGACATGATGGAAAATTCGTGCAGGCACGATTTTCCATCAAATCAGGCGGTTGGCTGAACTGTTACCATAGAAAAAGGACAGATTCGGATTTCCATGGAAAGGCACTTGACAAGGTCTTTCCACATAGATTATTGTTAAGAGTGTTCCAACGGAGGTTCTTTTTGAAAACGTTTCAAAAACCGTTGACCTCTCAGGAAGAATCCGAATACATCCGGCTGCTTCAGGATGGCACGACGACGCAGTCGCGCCAGGCCAAGGAGGTCTTAGTCGAGCGCAACCTGCGCCTGGTGGCCCATGTAGCCAGAAAGTACGCCAACGTTGGGGAAGACATGGAGGACCTGATCTCCATCGGCTGCATCGGGCTGATCAAGGCCATCGACACTTTCGATTCAGGCAAGGGGCGGCTGGCCACCTATGCCTGCCGCTGCATTGACAACGAGCTGCTCATGCTGCTTCGCAGCAAGAAAAAGACGTCCCGGGAGGTTTCCCTGTTTGAGCCCATCGGGCAGGATAAAGAGGGCAACGAGATCCACCTGATGGACGTGATCGAGCAGCAACAGGTGGACGTGGTGGAGCGCATGGAGCTTTCCAACAACTTAAAGCGCCTGTTTCGCCTGTTGGATGAATGCCTGACCCCTCGGGAAAAGGAGATCATCGTCCTTCGATATGGATTGTTCGGAGGGCGGGAGGTCACGCAGAATGAAATCGCCTCCCGGCTGGGGATATCCCGCAGCTATGTGTCAAGAATAGAGAAAAAGGCTCTTAACAAACTAAAGGAGAATTTTTATGCTTAACGTGGATGAGATTTTGATAAAGGCTAAGGAGGCAGGCGCCAGCGACGTGCACATGACCGTGGGGATCCCTCCGAAAATGAGGGTGCATGGGGAATTGGTCACGATGGGCTACGATAAGATGCTTCCCAAGGATACCCTGGAGGTAGCCAAGAACATCATGAGCGAGACGCAGTGGGAGAGGTTCGAGGAACGGGGCGAGTATGACATGTCTTTCGCCATCCCCGGCTGCGGGCGTTTCCGTGTCAACGCGTTCCGCCAGAGGGGCAGCGTCGCCATCGCGTTCCGCCTGGTGGGCACGAAGGTGCCTTCCCCGGAGGAGCTGGGGCTGCCGCCATCCGTGATCGACCTGTATCAGCGCAAGCGTGGCTTAGTGCTCGTGACGGGCCCCACGGGAAGCGGCAAGTCCACCACCTTGGCGGCGATCATCGATAAGGTGAACAACTGCCGCGACGCCCATGTCATCACCTTGGAAGATCCGATTGAGTATCTCCATTCCCACAAGATGTCCATGGTCAACCAGCGGGAGATCGGCCTGGATTCCTCCAATTATGCCAATGCCCTGCGCGCGGCCTTAAGGGAAGATCCGGACGTGATCCTGGTAGGGGAAATGAGGGACTATGAGACGATCAGCGTAGCGATCACGGCGGCTGAGACAGGACATTTGGTCCTGTCCACCTTACATACCATCGGCGCGGCCAGCACGGTGGACCGGGTGGTGGACGTGTTCCCACCCCATCAGCAGCAGCAGATCAGGGTCCAGCTTTCCAATGTGTTGGAGGCGGTGGTTTCCCAGCAGCTGATCCCCAAGAAGGATGGGACGGGGCGTGTCGCCGCCTTTGAAGTCATGCATTCCAATCCGGCGGTCAGGAACCTGATCCGTGAGGGCAAGTCCCATCAGCTTACCAGCGTCATGCAGACGAACCGGAAGATAGGCATGATCACGATGGACGAGGCCATCGCCCAGTTGTACCGGGAAGGGAAGATCAATCGGGATATGGCCCTGCAGTTCGCCCAAGAGCCGGATAATATGAAGAACAGGATCTGAGGAAGTTCCTGGAGCAGTTTCTCATTCCATATGGTCCGCCCCTGTTTCGGACAAGCCGGATCCAGGGGCGGACAAGTCAACATTCTTATCATTCTTATGGGAAAGGCGATAAGCCTTCATCCCATCTTTTCCGCGTTTGGCGGATACGTTTCCAGTAAATGAAAATAGGGCTGGGGAAGCTTTGCCACAGCCGCATACAAAGCAAGGCCATCCAAAGTGGGTGGAAAGGAGAGGAATATGTATAGCACGATCATGTCTGGAGGATTTTGCGGGATTGACGCTTATTTGGTGCAGGTGGAGGTGGACATTTCCACCGGCCTGCCCGGGCTTAGCATGGTGGGATATTTGAGCGGGGAGGTCCGGGAGGCCAGGGAACGTGTCCTGGTGGCGCTTAAGAATGTGGGATACCAGGTGCCGCCCATGAAGATGACGGTAAACCTAGCCCCCGCCAATGTGAAAAAGGAGGGAACGGCCTACGACCTGCCCATCGCGGTAGGCATTTTGGAATCATTGGGACGGCTTAAGGCCTGTCAGACGGCAAAGACCCTGTTCGTCGGGGAATTGGGCCTGGACGGCGAGGTCAAAGGGGTGAAAGGGGTGCTGCCCATCGTCCGGATGGCGGCAAAAAGCGGCATGGAATGTTGCATCGTGCCGAAGGCGAACGCGTTGGAGGGGGCGGTGGCAGGCGGCGTGACGGTCCGCGGCGTCGAACATTTCCGGCAGCTATCTGATTTCCTGACGGCGGGCGAGGAAGAAAAGGAGAGGATCCTGCCCGCGGTAAAAGTGGATACCAAGCGTTACCTTGCTTCGGCAGATTTGGCGGCGGACGGGGACTTTCAAGAGGTTTTGGGGCAGGAGGCCGCCAAGCGTGCGGCCCAGATCGCCGCCGCGGGCTTCCACAACCTGCTTCTGGTGGGGCCTCCGGGGTCCGGCAAGAGCATGATCGCCAAGCGGATACCAAGCATCCTGCCGCCCCTTTCCCTGGAGGAGGGCCTGGAGATCACCTCCATCTTAAGCGTGGCCGGGAAGCTGCCGGAGGACTGTCCCATGGTAAGGACGCGTCCTTTCCAAAGCCCCCATCATACCGCGTCCCAGGCCGCCCTGTGCGGCGGGACGAGCCTGCTGCGCCCAGGCATCCTGTCGCTGGCCCACCGGGGCGTGCTGTTTTTGGATGAATTGCCGGAATTTCCCAGGTCCGTCCTGGACAGCCTAAGGCAGCCCCTGGAGGATCGGAAGATCCATCTCTCCAGGGCCCATGGGACCGTGACCTATCCGGCGGACTGCATGCTGGTCTGCGCCATGAACCTTTGCCCCTGCGGATATTATCCGGACCGCAACCGCTGCACCTGCACGGAAAACGAGGTGCATAAGTATCAGTCCAGGGTTTCCGGCCCGATCCTGGACCGGATCGACTTATGCGTGGAGGTCCTCCCCATGAACATCGCGAAGTTAGGCGCCGCTTCCGGGGAGTCCAGCGCCAGCTTAAGGCTTAAGGTGATGCGGGCGCGCCAAATGCAGGAGGAACGTTTCGCATCCTTTCCGTATCGGTTTAACGCCGATATCCCGGCTTCGGACATGGACCGGCATTGCCCTTTGCAAGAGGGGGAGCGCAGGCTGATGGAGCAGGCTTTTGAAACGATGGGGTTAAGCGCCAGGGCGTACCACAGGACCCTTAAGGTGGCCAGGACCATCGCCGACCTGGCGGGCGAGGAGCGGATTTCAGAAGAGCATCTGATGGAAGCGCTGTGCTATCGGATTTCAGACAAGGCGTAAGGGGGGATTGGATGGATGGAAAAGAAATACGCGTATTGGCTCTGCAACGTCCCAGGCGTAGGTGATAAGACGATCATGCGCCTGTTGGGACGCTTCGGCAGCGCCCAGGCGGTTTATGAGGCGGATGAGGGAAAGTGTAAGGACCTGCTTTCGCCCCGGCAGGCGCAAAGCCTCCGTACGGCAAGGAAGGCCTGGGACCTGGAGGGGGAATACCAGAAATTGGCAAAGCAGGGGATTTCCTTTACCAGCCGGCATTGTGGGGATTATCCGAAGCGCCTGGACGACATCCCGGACCCGCCCTATGCCCTTTTCTGGAAAGGCGCGCTCCCTAAGGACGAGGTGTTGTCTGTGGCGGTGGTGGGGGCCAGGGATTGCTCCGAGTATGGGAAATATGTGGCGCAGTCTTTGGGGGAGGCTTTCGCCCAAAGCGGCATCCAGGTGGTCAGCGGCATGGCCAGGGGCATAGACGGCATCAGCCAGCAGGCGGCCCTGAAAGCGGGAGGGACTTCCTTTGCCGTATTGGGCTGCGGCGTGGACATCTGTTACCCTGCCAGGAACCGCCCGCTTTATGACGCCCTCCTGGAGCAAGGGGGCATCCTGTCGCCGTACCTGCCGGGGACGCCTCCCGCCCAGTCCCTTTTCCCGCCCCGTAACCGCATCGTCAGCGCCCTTGCCGACCTGGTGATCGTGGTGGAGGCCCGGCAGAAGAGCGGCACGCTCATCACAGTGGATGCCGCCCTGGAACAGGGGAAGGAGGTATATGCCGTCCCGGGGAGGCTGACCGACCGTTTGAGCGACGGCTGCAACCGCCTGATCCGCCAGGGCGCGGGGGTCCTGCTATCCCCCCAAAGCCTGATCGAGGACCTTGTCGGGCTTTTCCCTTATAAAAGGGCGCTGACGCCCCCTAAGGGGGCGCAGGGGCTTGCCGGCCAGGCCCAGCCGCTTTCCCCTTTGGAAGAGGGAGTGCTTAAGGCCCTGGACGTAACGTCCCGTTCCGCCCAGGAGGTTCGGGGGCTTCTTAAAGATCCGCCGGACTACCCCTCCCTCCAGCGCGCCCTGATGAAGCTTTGCCTCTTGGGGCTTGCCGGCCAGTCCGCGCCCGGCTATTATTACCGGCTCCTTCCGTAGGGCGGCGGATCCTGATTTTAATTTCCTCCTTGCATTTCCCTGCCGTCAAGTATACAATGAAAAAGAGAAAACAGGCCCCTTTGGCGCGGACTGCCAGGGATGGAAAGGAAAAGATCGGGCACCCTTATGGCACGCCCGAGCGGGAGAGAGGATGACGCAGATGTATCGAGACCATACGAAGCAGGTGAAGATCGGGGATCGGGTGATCGGAGGCGGGAATCCCATTTTGATCCAGTCCATGACCAATACAAGGACGGAGGACGTGGAGGCTACCGTGGCTCAGATTCAGGAACTGGAGCGTGCCGGCTGCGAGATCATCCGCTGCACGGTCCCGACGATGGAGGCCGCCCAGGCGCTTGCGAAGATTAAGGAAAGGATCCGCATCCCTTTGGTGGCGGATATCCATTTTGATTACCGGCTGGCCATCGCCGCCATGGAGAACGGGGCGGACAAGATCCGCATCAATCCGGGCAACATCGGGTCCATTGACAAGGTGCGCGCCGTGACGGACGTCGCCAGGGAGAGGGGCATCCCTATCCGGGTAGGCGTCAACAGCGGTTCCCTGGAAAAGCACCTGGTGGAGAAGTACCATGGGGTGACGGCGGAGGGCATCGTGGAAAGCGCCCTGGACAAGACCCGCCTGATCGAGGACCTGGGGTATGACAACCTGGTCATAAGCGTCAAGTCCTCCGATGTGATGATGTGTGTGAAAGCCCATGAAATGCTGGCGCAAAAGACAACCTACCCCCTCCATGTGGGCATTACGGAGGGGGTAGGTTGTCTTTTGCGCCAGCATTTCATG
>CANPWC010000064.1 GCA_947581905.1 uncultured Acetatifactor sp. | reverse complement strand
GAGGCGATCCATGCCGGGTTGGAGTGCGGCTTGCTGGGCAGCAAGATCGACGACCTGGACTGTGTGTCCATCGGTCCCGATATGCGTTCCATCCATACCACGGAAGAGACCCTGAGCATTAGCTCCACCGCCCGGGTATGGGAATATTTGGTGAGATTGTTGGAAGAAAAAGAATGAAATCTTTGGAAAACTGCTATTATTTATAAATTTTGGCTAATTTCAAAAAAATGCTTGCTTTTTTGACGGCTCCTTGTTATAATAGCAGTTGTTCACGGGGTGTGGCTCAGCTTGGTTAGAGCGCCGTCTTAGGGAGGCGGAGGTCGCGAGTTCGAATCCCGCCACTCCGATTTTAAAAACGCTTAGAAATGGCTTGTTTATGCGATTTCTAAGCGTTTTTACTTTTTGTGGGAAAGGTAGCATTTCCCTCTTGAAAAAGAACAAATGTTCTGGTATAGTAGTAAGCACAGGGAGGGAACATACGTTTGGAACGGATCATTTTTCATGTGGATGTAAATTCCGCTTTCCTGTCTTGGGAGGCGGTTTATCGCCTGCACCATAAGGGGGGACGCTTGGACCTGCGTAAGATCCCGTCTGCCGTAGGAGGGGATATGGCGATGCGCAGGGGCATCATCCTGGCGAAGTCCATCCCGGCGAAGAAGTACGGGATCCATACGGGGCAGTCGATACCGGAAGCGGTGCGGATGTGTCCGAACCTAAAGCTTGTGCCGCCTAATTATGGGCTATATGAGAAGTGCTCCCAGGCGCTGTTGGAGATTCTGCGGGAATATTCGGACATCGTGGAGCAGTATAGCATTGATGAAGCTTTCCTGGACATGAGCGCCTCGGCGCATTTGTTCGGCGGGGCCGAGGAGTGCGCGCGGGAGGTTGGGCGCAGGGTTCGGGAAGAATTGGGGTTTACGGTGAACATTGGGATTTCCGACTGCAAGCTGCTGGCGAAGATGGCTTCTGACTTCGAGAAGCCGGACAAGGTGCATACCCTGTATCGGCAGGAGGTCCCGGAGAAAATGTGGCCGCTGCCCGTGTCAGACCTGTTCTTCGTGGGACGGTCCACGGCGAAGAAGCTGTTTAGCCTTGGGATCCAGAGCATCGGGGACCTGGCGTCTGCGGACCCTGGCCTGCTTAGGCAGCATTTAAAGAAGCAGGGGGAAGTCATATGGGCGTTCGCCAATGGGATGGACTTCTCCGTGGTGGAGCGGGTCCCGCCGCCCAATAAGGGGTATGGCAACAGCACGACCATCGCCTTTGACGTGACGGACGCCGGAACCGCCAAGATGGTGCTATTGTCCCTTGCGGAGACGGTCGCGGCGCGCCTTAGGGAGAACCATGTAAGGGCGGAAGTGGTGACGGTGGGGATCAAGGACTGCAATTTCCGTTCCGTTTCCCATCAGCGCGTGCTTGGCACGACCACCAATATCACGCAGGAGATCCATGCGGCTGCGTGCGGCCTGTTTGATGAATTATGGGATGGAAGCCCTATCCGGCACTTGGGCATCCATACCTGCAGGCTGCAGGAGGCGGAGTGCTTCCGGCAGATGGACCTGTTCGATGAGACGGATTATGAGAAGCTGGAAAGGATGGATGCGGCGGTGGACCGCATCCGTGGGCGCTTCGGCATAGACGCCGTGAAGCGGGCGGTGTTTTTGGATACGCCCGTGGACCATATGTCCGGAGGGATTTCCCGGGAGAAGAGGAGCGTCGACTATAGCCGTTTGGAGATTGATTGAAAGATGGGAAGAGGCATCGCAGTCCCTGGAAGGAGGTGGAGGATATGGCGTTTGGGATCGGGATCAATGCGCAGGAGGCGCAAGAAGGGGAGCTAAAGGGGGAACAGGTGGAGGTGGCCTGTAAATGTTGGTTCACCAGCACGGGGCATATGATGCCCTTGAGCTTAAAGTTCCAGGATGAGGAAGAGGGGCTGCACACGATTGACCAGATCCATGTCCATTCCCATGAGGAGAAGCGGTTCGCCGGGATTTCTTCCGTGGAATACGATGTCACGCTTACCTACCGGGAGCGGCAAAAGAGGGTGAAGCTGGTCTTTTTCAAAGAAGAATGCAGGTGGGTGATGCTGGTGTAGGGGGCGTCCGGCCGCTTAAGGAAGCTGCCGGATGCCGGAAATGTCAGAATCGATGACCAGGGAATAATTGGTATAATAGACCACGAAGCCGGGCTTGGCGGCATTCGGCTTTTTCACGTGTTTCTTCTGGATGTAGTCGATCTCCACCTTGTCCTGCCCCCTGCCTTTAGAGTAGTAGGCGGCGAGGCGTCCCGCTTCTTCAAAGGTGCGGTCCGGCAGCTCTTCCGCCCCGTCCATTTTTACCACTACATGGGAACCGGGCATCCCCTTGGCGTGGAACCACCAGTCGTTCCCGGAGGCGAAGCGGAAGGTCAGTTCGTCGTTTTGGTAGTTGTTCTTCCCTACATAGATATGGAAGCCGTCGCTGCTGAGGTAATGGAAAGGCTTGCTTGTGACCTTTACCTTTTTCTGGCCGCCCCTGCGGCGGATATAGCCGCTTTCGGTCAATTCCTCCTTGATTTCCACCAGGTCTTCCTCTGCCAGGGCGATATCCAAAGATGCCAGGATGGACTCCAGGTGGCGGATTTCCTCCTGGACTTCCTTCGTCAGCACGATTAAGGCTTCGTAGGTACGTTTCAGCTTGTTATATTTGTCAAAGTATTTCTTGGCGTTTTCCTGGGGCGTCAGGGAAGGGTCCAAAGGGATCGTGACAGTCTCGTTGGTATAATAATTCAGCGCCTCCATGGACTTCGCCTTAGGTTCCACGTTGTAGCCATAGGTGTTGAGCAGTTCCCCGTAGACGCGGTAAAGGTCCCGCTTTTGCGTGTCCTTGATCTGGCTAAGCTGGAGGTCGTATTTTTTCACGTTGCGTTCCAAGGCGTTCTGGACGATGCGCCGCAGGTCGGAGGATTTCTGGCGGATCCGCGTCAGGGCATCCTTTTCGGCATAATAAGCCTCCAACAGCGCGGACATGGATGAGTAAGGGATGATTTTATCGTTCCCCTGCGCATACATTGTCAATGGAAAGGCGGCGAACTCCTTAGGGGTAGGCCCGGTATAGGCGATGCACGGGGAGAAGTCCCCCTGGCGGACGGAGCGCATCATATCGGAGAAAGCCTGGTAAAGCCGGCTGGAATCCTCCGGGGAGAGGGCCGCGTAGGGACGCTCGCCGTCAATGCCCGCCCGGTAGCATATTTCCTGGGCGAGGATGGGGGAAATGCCGGTATAGGAGGAGTAGAGCGCCTTGAAAGCCGCCATGGGCCTGGCGGACAACAGGGAGTGGAATTGTCCTTCTTCCGTATCCAGGGGGTCTTTCTTGTCCTGGGTCTGGGGGATGAAATAGGGCTTGCCCGGCAATACCTCCCGGATGCTGCTGACCAGCCCGGAGACGCGCTTGACGCTATCCAGGATGAGGTTGTCTTCATCGCAGAAAATGATGTTGCTGTGCTTGCCCATGATTTCGATGGTGAGCCGTTTGCGCTTTAAATCCCCCATTTCGTCCAGGTGCTCCACGTCGATATGGACGATGCGCTCTAAGCCGGGCTGGGAGATGTCCGTGATCCTGCCGTTCTGCAGGTGCTTGCGCAGCAGCATGCAGAAGCCCGGGGCAGTCATTGGGCTGGGCTTATTGGAATCCGTCAGGTAGACGAGCGGGAGGGAGGCATTGGCGGAAAGCACAAGGCGTTTCTGCCCGGCCGTGGCCTTGACGGTCAGGATCAGTTCGTCTTCCTCCGGCTGCGCGATCTTATAGATCCTGCCGCCTACTAAGGAGTCTTTCAATTCTTTTACAACACTTGCCACCGTTACGCCGTCAAACGCCATGCCGCATCCCTCTCTTTTCCCTCGATTGGGAGGCGTCCGAAAGGAACGCCCCGCCTTTCCTAGTATAGCAGGTTTTATCAGAAAAGAGAAGTGGGAATTGCCGTTAAAGAATGTTTGTATTTTGAAAGGATTTATGGTATGATGTCCTTATTCGTGGCAGGAGGCGGCGGATGGCGTCCGCGAGACGTGGGGGCTGGACCGAGAGGGAGGTGGCGCATGGCTAAGGAGACGGAAGGAAGGAAAGAGGCTTTTCCAACGGATCCGGAAGAAGTGGTGGCTTATGTGGATGGCAGCTATAATCATGCGATTGGGACCTATGCCTTTGGCTGCGTGTTCCTGTTATCGGACGGTCGGGTATATGTGGAGAGTGGGAATGGGAACGATCCGGATTCCGCCGCTCTGCGCAACGTGACGGGGGAGATGCTGGGCTCCATGTTCGCCGTGCGTTTCGCCGTGGTGAACGGGTTTCGACGGATCGAGATACGCTATGATTATGAAGGGATCGAGAAGTGGGTCACTGGCGCCTGGAAGAGCAAAACGGAGCTGACGCGCAAATATGCGGAAGCGATGCGCAGATGGGGGCAGGGGATCGGGATTTCTTTCCGTAAGGTGGCGGCCCATACGAATGTTTATTATAATGAAATGGCGGATAAGCTGGCAAAGGAGGCGCTGACGGCGGGCAAGGGAGTGCCGGCGGCGCGCCGCCTGGAACAGATGGAGCGCTGGCAGGGGGATTCCGACGCATAAGCGCCTCGTCCTTGCCTTGCCCGCATAAACGCATGGAATGGAGATTCAAATGGAAGAAGAGGTCAGGCTGAATAAATATCTGGCGCAGTGCGGCGTCTGCTCCAGGCGGGAAGCGGACCGCCTCTTGGAGCAGGGGCGCGTCCGGGTGAACGGCGCACGGGCTTTCGTGGGGGATAAGGTCACGCCGGGGGATGAGGTGTCGGTGAACGGTCGCGTCCTAGGCGGCCGCAAGAAGACGGTGGTGCTGGCTTTTTATAAGCCGGTAGGCGTGGTCTGTACGCAAAAGGACCGTCATGCGGAGAAAATCTTGTCCGATCTGGTGAAATACCTGGAACGTGTCACCTATGCCGGAAGGCTGGATAAGGATTCCGAGGGGCTCTTGCTTCTGACCAATGACGGGAACCTGATCGAGGCGATGATGCGCGGGGCGAACCGTCATGAGAAAGAATACGTCGTCAAAGTGGACCGGGAGCTTACGCCCCAATTTTTACAGGGAATGGCAGGGGGCGTGCCCCTGCCCGAGCTGGACTGCACGACCCGCCCCTGCCTTGTGGAACAGACAGGGAAGTTCACGTTCCGCATCGTGCTGACCCAAGGGTTGAACCGTCAAATCCGGAGGATGTGTGAAGCGTTCGGCTATCGGGTGAGGAAGATCCAGAGGATCCGGGTGATGAACATCCGCCTTGCGGGCATCCCTTATGGAGGCTGGCGGGAGGTGAAGGGGGAAGAGTTGGAGCGGTTATACCGGGAAGCCGGCTTACAGCCTCCTTTGGAAGCGGAAGGTTGGAAAGCGGATAGATAGAGGGGGATGGATAATGGACGCCCAAGACAGGATGAAGGATTTGGTAGAGACCCTGAATGCCGCGGCGAAAGCCTATTATGCGCAGGACAGGGAGATCATGAGCAACCGCGAATATGACGCCCTTTATGACGAATTGGAGGAGCTGGAGCGTAAGACCGGCATCGTCCTGTCCAACAGCCCTACGGTCCGGGTCGGCTATGAAGCGGTGGATGAGCTTCCCAAGGAACGGCACGAGAGCCCGATGCTATCTTTGGATAAGACCAAGAGCCGGGAAGAACTGCGGGATTGGCTGCAGGGGCATGAGGCGCTGTTAAGCTGGAAGCTGGACGGCCTGACGGTGGTGTTGACTTACCAGGACGGCAGGCTGGCAAAGGCGGTGACGCGCGGGAACGGGGAAATCGGCGAGGTGATCACCAATAATGCCAGGACGTTTTGCAACCTGCCCTTAAGCATTTCTTACCAGGGGCGGCTGGTGCTTAGGGGGGAAGCGGTCATCAGTTATTCTGATTTCGAGAGGATCAACGCCCGGATCGAAGATGTGGACGCGAAGTATAAGAACCCCAGGAACCTTTGCAGCGGCTCCGTGCGCCAGCTGAACAACGAGATCACCGCGAAGCGGAACGTGAAGCTGATCGCTTTTTCCCTGGTGGAGGCGCAGGACGTGGACTTTGCCAATTCCATGGAACGGCAGTTTGGCTTTTTGCGGGAGCAGGGCTTCGATGTGGTGGAGTACCGAAAGGTCACGGAAGAAAATATCCTGGACGCCATAGGATATTTTGAAAATAAAATAGAAAAGTACGATATCCCGTCTGACGGGCTGGTATTGACCTATGATGACATCGCCTATGGGCGTTCCCTGGGGCGGACGGCGAAGTTCCCCAGAAATTCCATCGCGTTTAAGTGGGCGGATGAATTGCGGGAAACGGTGCTGCAGGAAATCGAGTGGAGCCCCAGCAGGACGGGGCTGATCAACCCGGTGGCGATCTTCGAGCCGGTGGAGCTGGAGGGCACTACGGTGAGCCGCGCGTCCGTGCATAACATCAGCATCCTGCGCGGTCTGAAGCTGGGGATCGGCGACCATATCATGGTATATAAGGCGAACATGATCATTCCGCAGATTGCTGAAAACCTGACCCAAAGCGATACCGTGGAAATCCCCGCCGTCTGTCCGGTATGCGGCAGGGCCACGCAGGTCCGGCAGGTGAATGAGGTGCAGTCCCTTTACTGTACCAATGAGGACTGTGCGGCTAAGAAGATCAAGTCGTTCACGTTGTTTGTCAGCCGGGACGCCATGAATATCGAAGGGCTTAGCGAGGCGACCCTGGAGAAGTTCATTGACAAAGGGTTCATCCGGGAATACGCCGACCTGTTTCGCCTGAACCGTTACCGGGACGAGATCACGCAGATGGAGGGCTTTGGGGAAAAATCCTATAAGAACCTGATCGACAGCGCGGACCGGGCGAGGGAGACCACGCTGCCCAGGGTGCTGTATGCTTTAGGCATTGCCAATATCGGCGTCGCCAATGCCAAAATGCTTTGCCGTCACTTTGATTATGATATCGATCGGCTGAAACAGGCGGACGAAGAGGAGCTTAGCGCCATCGAGGGCGTAGGCGGTGTGATCGCCGCCGCTTTCGTGGATTATATGCGTAAGGAAGAGAATCTGGCGAAGCTGGACCGCCTGCTTGAGCAGCTGCATGTCACGAAGCCCCTCCTGGACGCGTCCGTCCAGTCTTTGGCCGGCAAGGTTTTCGTCATTACAGGGAGCCTGGCCCATTATGGCAGCAGGAATGAGTTGAAAGAGATCATCGAGCAAAAGGGCGGCAAAGTGACGGGCAGCGTGACTTCCAAGACGGACTGCCTCATCAACAATGACATCACGTCCACTTCATCAAAAAATAAAAAGGCGAAAGAACTGAACATCCCCATTGTGACGGAGGATGTGTTCCGCAGGGAATATTTGGGAATCATGGAGGAATGACCAATGCCGATCAAGACGCAAAGCGACCTCCCGGCAAGGGAGATCTTGGAGAATGAGAATATTTTCGTGATGGATGAGTTCCGGGCGCTGCATCAGGACATCCGTCCGCTGGAAGTGCTGATCTTGAACATCATGCCGGTAAAGCAGGATACGGAGCTGCAGCTTTTACGTGCCTTGTCCAATACGCCCTTGCAGACGGACGTGACGTTCATGAACGTGAGGAGCCATGTCTCCCTGAACACCTCCGCCAGCCATTTGAACAAGTTTTATATCACCCTGGACGATATCCGGGACCAGAAGTTTGACGGCATGATCATCACAGGCGCTCCCGTGGAAGATATCCGCTTTGAAGAAGTGGATTATTGGGAGGAGATTTGCGAGATCATGGATTGGGCGGCGACCCATGTCACTTCCACCCTGCATATCTGCTGGGGGGCGCAGGCGGGCTTCTACCATTATTATGGCATAAACAAGCGCAAGCTTCCGCGGAAGTTGTTCGGCGTGTACGAGCACAAGGTGTCGAACCGGAAGATCCCCCTGGTGAGAGGCTTCGATGATGTATTCCTGGCCCCCCACAGCCGCCATACCGAGACGCCCGTGGAGGAGATCCTTGCCTGCAAGGAACTGACCGTATTGGCCCAGTCCCCCACGGCCGGCGTGTTCCTTGCCATCGCGGAAAATGGGAAGAAGATCTTCGTCAACGGACATCCTGAATATGACAGGTATACCTTGAACAATGAGTACTACCGGGACTTGAACAAGGGCCTGCCCATCCAGATCCCTTATAATTATTATCCCCAGGACGATCCGACGCAGAGGCCCCTCCTGCAGTGGAGGTCCCATAGCAACAACCTTTACAGCAATTGGCTCAATTACTACGTTTACCAGGCGACTCCGTATGACATTCGGGACATTTGAAAGAAGCGTACTTTTTTGTGCATATTTTCCATAGTTTCCCATATACTTATAGTAATCGTAGGCAAGTGCAGGGCAGTTGGCTGGACATGCCGTGGGCGGCATGGACTGGCCATGGGCGGCATGGGCATGCCATGGACGGCATCGTGCAAGCCTATTTCAGGGTAGTTGGACAAACAGGAGGTTAAATATGCCAAGAGGTCAGAGGAAGTCTATCGAAGAGAAGATTACGGCAAAGGAAGAGCTGATTTCCGCCCTGCTTGCCAGGGTGGAATCAGAGAAGAAAGAGTTGGAAGCCTTGTATGATGAGAAAAAGCTGAAAGACCTGGACCTGGTCAGCGAGATGATCGAAGAGGCGGGGTTAAGCCCGGACGAAGCGGTCGAGGCGCTGCAGCAGTATCTCGGCAACCGCGCGATGGTTACGGCTTCCTGACAGGCGGGACCGCCGCGGCGGCCGTGCGCGTCCGCCGCGGCGGCCGGGACCTTATTCTTCTTCCCGGACCGCGCCGCCGCGCACAGGGATCCCGTTGACCTCTACGCTGCCGCTTAGTTCGATGACCAGGCATTTCCGGCCATCTACTATCCGGGTCCCTACCAGGTCGGTGCGTTCAGGATTCACCTTGACTACCACGTCCGGCGTCTTTACCTCAAAGGACTTGGCATTGACGACATTGTTCGCCACCAGCAAGGCCCCGGCCCCGGCCGTTTCGTCATAACGCCGGTCGAAATCCGCAAGCCTTTCGTCCTCTACGCCGCTATTGGAGAAAAGCGCCTTGACCTCATCCCGGTCCAGGGATAAGGGCTGCGGCTCGTCCTTATGCTCCTCCATCATTTCTCCCAGCTTTTCATGGATGCTCTTCACCATTTCCAGTTCACATGCTTCCCCCAGCGTCTCCTCCACCAGGGTTTGGAACGTTTCCTTTTGGCTGCCGGCGGATAAGGGCAAGGGGCAGGTAAGCAAACCGTCTACAAAGCCCTCCTGCAGGTCGTCGGCATCCTTGGAGTAATACAGGATGCTGTGGATGTCCGCGCTGCGGTCGTTGAACGCGGGGAAGAGGAAGCCGGTCTGCGGCATGTCCACCACCCAATCCCGGATGCGGTTCTGGAAAGCGTTCTCCGTCGGGTTATAGCTTAAGCCGGGCTTGGAGAGGTTTACCGGGCAGATGCAGGTCAAAAGGTATTCGTAGATTTCGTCAGAGGCATCCTCCATTTCCATCCCGTCCGAAGCGCGTCCCGGCACGTCATATACGTCGTGGACCACCAGGATCAGGTAATTCCCCACATAATCATAGGTTTCGATGATCTTGTCATAGTAGGCGTCCAATAACGCCTCGTCCTTCAGGCGGCTTGCGCGCAGGCGCAGCAGAAATTCCTGGGTCCCCCCTTCCTCTTCGCTGGACAAAGGGAATTCCAGGTTCAGCAGGTTTTTGCCCAGGGTGCCGGATAAGGTTTTACGCAAAAGCTCAAAATATTTGAACATTTCTTCCTCCGGCAGGGCTAAGAAAGGCTCCACGAATTCGGTCTTTTTATTTTTCTCGCCGTCCACGTAACAGCCGCAAATGCGGGTGATGGAGCAGTTCTTTTGGGTTAAGAGCTTCTTAAGCTCCGCGATTTCTTGCTTGGTCATTTTCCCATCCTTTCTTCCCGCGCTTTTTTAGTCCGCGTTTCGACAAAAAGGGACGCTACGAAAAAGGGCGGGCACGGTAAGACGTTTTCTTAAGTATAACGTAAAATGTCGGATTCAACAATGCCTTTTTTGCTGGTTTTGAAAGTGGAAGGCATATTTTGCGCGGGCGTGTCTTGTAAAGAAAAAGGATATTCTCTGGAAATAAGAGGAAGCGTGGCGGCTTTTGGACAAACGTCGCTTTTGAAGTCACACATTCGGGTATTTCGCGGTGAGTTCGTGTTGAAAACAGGACAATTTTCACTTTATAATGAAGCATAGTGACAGGGGAAGCGAAAAAGCGTCCCCTGTCGGCAACCCCTTTTTCATCCCAAACCGACTTAAAAACGGAGGAATTGTCATGGAGCAGCTTAATATCACATCTACGAAGGACAATGATAAGGTGTACAAAATATTGGGAGATCTGATGAGCGCCGACAAGGAGTTCCAGATCATGATCACGGTACCCTCCACCAGAAAAAAGGATGCAGCGACACAGGAAAAAAAGGAACAAAAAGCGCAGAAAGCCGTACATGACTTAGAACAGGACGTGACGACGATGATCCATGAGATCGGCGTGCCTGCCCATATCAAAGGCTACCAGTACCTTAGGGAGGCGATCATGATGTCCGTGGAGGACCCCTCCATGATCAGCTCGATCACGAAAATACTTTATCCTACCATCGCCAAGAAGTTCCAGACCACGTCCAGCCGGGTGGAGCGGGCCATCCGGCATGCCATCGAGGTGGCATGGAGCAGGGGGCGGATGGAGACCTTGGACGCGCTTTTCGGCTATACCATCAATACCGGCAAGGGCAAACCCACCAATTCGGAATTTATCGCCCTGATCGCCGATCGGATCCGGTTGGATTACAGGAAGCCCGTGGAATGAATTTACAACTTTTTCACAAAAATATTTGCTAAAGCGCTTGAATGGTGTATAATAAGGATACGAAAGCCCTGATTAGACGATAGGAGGAGTTCAAATGAAGAAGATTCTGTTCGTGGCATCGGAGGGAGTACCCTTTATCAAGACCGGGGGCTTGGCCGACGTGGTCGGTTCTTTGCCGAAGTGCATTGACAGGGAATACTTTGACGTGCGCGTGATCATCCCGAAGTACACCTGTATGAAGCAGGAGATGAAAGAGAAGCTTCAATATGTCACCCATTTCTACATGGACTTTAATTGGAAGAACGAGTACGTGGGGATCTTGACCGCGCAAGTGGAAGGGATCCAGTATTATTTCATTGACAACGAGGGCTATTTTGGCGGCTTCAAGCCTTATGGGGACAATGCCCTGTTTGAGATCGAGAAGTTCGCCTACTTTTCCAAGGCAGCGCTTTCCATCCTGCCTATCATTGACTTTAAGCCGGACATCATCCATTGCCATGATTGGCAGACCGGGCTGATCCCGGTTTACCTGAAGGAACGTTTCCGGGAGGGGGACTTCTTCCGGGACATCAAGTCCGTGATCACGATCCACAACCTGAAGTTCCAGGGACGTTGGAACCCGAGGACCATCCAGAGCATCACGGGGCTGCCGGAGCATTATTTCACCTCTGACAAGCTGGAGGCTTACGGCGACGCGAACCTGTTAAAGGGCGGCATCGTGTTCGCCGATGCGGTGACGACCGTGAGCAATACTTATGCGGAAGAGATCAAGACCGAGTTTTACGGCGAGGGCCTGGACGGGCTGCTTCGCGCCAGGAGCAACGACCTGCGCGGCATCCTGAACGGCATCGATTATGAAGATTTCAACCCGGAGACGGATAAGTACATCGTCCGTCCCTATAACGCCATGAATTTCCGTAAGGAGAAGATCAAGAACAAGAGGGCCCTGCAGGAGGAATTGGGCTTAAAGCAGGACGACAAGAAGATGATGATCGGCCTGATCTCCCGGCTGACGGATCAGAAAGGGCTGGACCTTATCGCCTATATCATGGATGAATTGTGCCAGGACGACATCCAGTTCGTGGTGTTGGGGACCGGCGAGGAACGGTATGAGAACTGCTTCCGCCACTTCGACTGGAAGTACAGCGACAAGGTGTCGGCGAACATTTATTATTCCGATCCCCTGTCCCATAAGATTTATGCTTCCTGCGACGCGTTCCTGATGCCTTCCCTGTTCGAGCCCTGCGGCTTAAGCCAGCTGATGAGCCTGCGTTACGGCACGGTGCCCATCGTGCGGGAGACCGGCGGCCTGAAGGATACGGTCCAG
>CANPWC010000063.1 GCA_947581905.1 uncultured Acetatifactor sp. | reverse complement strand
ATCCTGTATTTCCCGAAGATCAATATGGAGTATGAGTCCATCGAAGGGACCATCAAGCTGTACAACAACCAGGTGTTCATCGCGGATAACATTAAAGAGGTCATCCCGGAATTTCTCCTTTTATTAAAAGGCGTCATCGACTGCCCTGACCTGCCGCTTAACGTGTCCAGGAGCGCGCTGCAAAATGACGGCTTCGTGAAGAAGATTTCCGAATACATCACCAAGAAGGTGGCGGACAAGCTTTCCGGCATGTGCAAGACCCAGAAGGATGAGTATGACAAGTATTGGGACGACATCAGCCCGTTCATCAAGTTCGGCTGCCTGAAGGATGACAAGTTCTGTGAGAAGATGACGGATTACATCTTGTTCAAGAACCTGGACGGCAAGTATCTGACCTTGCCGGAGTGCCTGGAAGTGAAGCCTGTGGATCCGGACGCCCCCAAGGAGGATGCCGCTGACAAGGCGGAAACCGCCGTTGATGAGAATGGGGAAAAGGTGGAAGCCGAGGTAGTGGACGAGGACGTTGACAAGGACGATTCCGAGGAAGAGGATGGCAGTGAGGAAAAGAAGGAAAAGGTCATCTACTACGTGACGGACGAGCAGCAGCAGAGCCAGTACATCAAGATGTTCAAGGCTGCTAAGATGGATGCCGTCATCTTGAACCACAATATCGATCAGCCGTTCATCTCCCAGTTGGAGGCGAAGAACGAGGGCATCAAGTTCATGCGCATCGACGCGGACCTGACAGAGTCCATGAAAGCCAAGACCTCCAAGAAAGCCGCCAAGGAGCTTGAGGAGCAGGCACAGGCCATCGGCAAGCTGATCAAGAAGGCGCTTAAGGACGATAAGCTGGGCGTGAAGCTGGAGAAGCTGAAGAACAAGAAGGTTTCCTCTGTGTTGACCATGTCCGAGGAGAACCGCCGGATGCAGGATATGATGAAGATGTACTCCATGTCCGGCATGGATATGGGCAACTTCGGGAAAGAAGGCGAGACGCTGGTGCTTAACGCCAACCATCCTTTGGTGCAGTATGTCTTAGAGCACCAGGACGGGGAAAACGTGGAAATGATCTGTGAACAGCTTTATGACCTGGCCAAGCTTCAGCAGGCGCCTCTGTCTTCGGAAGAGATGAGCAGGTTCGTAAGCAGGAGCAATGAAATCATGATGATGCTGGCGAAGTAAGCGGCATCGCGTCATAAGGGAAAAGCCGCTTGACGGCGATGGGTGCCGCAAGCAGGCAGCGTGGCAGGGCCGCCGCAGAATATCGTTCCTCTTGGAAAGAGGAGTCCTTATTTTGCGGCGGCCCTGTTTTTCATCCAATTTATATGGAAAAGTTGCCGCCGCGGGCGGATGCAAGGGAGGGGGCCATATGGCGATAGATGGCAGGAAACGTATTTTGGTAACAGGGGCGACCGGCTTCCTGGGCTTTCGGGCGGCCAAGCATTTTCGGGAAAGCATGCCGGAGGCGGAGGTGCTTTCACCGGACCATGCGACGTTGGATATCACGGACTTTGAGGGCGTGTCACGCTATTTCCAGACGGTCCGCCCTGACGCGGTGCTGCATTGCGCGGCGGTTTCGGATACGGCGGCTTGTGAGAAGGATCCACTGGGCTCGGAGAAGACCAATGTGGAGGGAAGCGTGAACATCGCCCGGGTGGCGTGGGAGCTGGGCGCGGCTTGCTTGCTGTGCAGTTCGGACCAGGTATATTTTGAAAGAGGGAAAGGAAGCGCCGGAACCTCTTACAGAGGATGGCAGCGTCCCCATACGGAAGAGGAAGACCTGCGTCCTGCCAATGTCTATGGCAGGCAGAAGCTGGAAATGGAACAGCGGGCCCTTGCGGCGAATCCTGCCTGTGTCTGCTTAAGGCTTTCCTGGATGTATGACGTAAGATCCCTAGCCAGGAAAGAGCACGGGGACTTCTTCCGCAGCCTGGTGGAGCGCCTGCGTGCTGGCGGACCTCTTTCTTACCCGGTTTATGATAAGCGCGGGATCACCGATGTGATGGAAGTGGTGCATGCCCTGCCCAGGGCGTTCAATTTGCCGGGCGGCGTGTATAATTTCGGTTCCGAGAATCCATTCAGCACCTATGAGACCGTTCGAAGGCTTCTGGAAGCATTGGGGCAAAAGGACGCCCTGCTGCGGTTAAGCCCTGATAAGGCGGCATTTTCGGACGAGCCTAGGAACCTTTCCATGGACCTTTCCAAGCTGCGCCTGCAAGGAAGTCCGTCCCAGGGCCTATGGGACTTCCCACAGACGCTGGACGCCCTTATCATGAATTTGCGGACGGTCTTAGGCTGCCCCCACCCTTAAAGATGCGTCAAGGCATAGAACAGCATTTCGCAGGCCCCGCATAGGACCATGACGAGGATGGGGTTCCATTTCATCTTGCGCAGAAGGAACAAAGCGCCCGCGAAATAACAGACCATGCGAAAGGATACCTGGTCTAGGTCGATGGTCCCGCTTAGGAAAAAGGCGGAGACTAAGACGGCGACGCCGGCCCTCATGCCGCCCAAAAGGGAAGCGATATAAGGATTTGACGCAAAAGCGTTATAGAATACCGACGCCAGGGACAGGATGGCCATCGGCGGCAGCACCGCGCCCAAGACGCTTACCAGGACGCCAGGCAGCCCGGCCAGCTGATAGCCTACCACGATGGCCCCGTTGATGGCGATGGCGCCGGGCGAGGATTGGGCGATGGCCACCAGGTCGAGCATTTCTTCTTCCTCGATCCAATGGTACTGGTCCACAGGTCAGTTTCCGATTGACAGGCAGGGCCCATTCCCCTATAATAGGGACGATCAGGACGTTTTAGGGGATGTTTTAGGAGAAATGTTTTTAGGGGAAACGTTTTAAAGGAAATGTTTTAGGGGAAACGTTTGGGAGGAATGAAGATACCATGGAAAGGAATCTGGTTCGGTTGCCGGACCGCGCCCAGGTCCGGCTGGAAGATGGGGAAAGATGGTTCGAGGCGTCTAAGGAGGCGTCTGGGCCCGTCCAATATCAGGCAGGGGATGTCAGGCTGGAGCTTAAGATGGAACAAGACGCGCTGGCAGCTTACCTGACGGCGGCGCAGACGCCCCTGTTGGAGGTGGTCCTTGCCTGGGACTGCATGGTGGAGGAGGACGCCCTGCTGCTGGGGGACCACTGGGAGCGCGGTTATGGGGACCTTTTCTGGAAAAAGAAGGACGAAGCGGGCGTTATGCCCTGGTATTTCCTGGAAAGCAGGAAATGCGCCTGCATCGGATATGGGGTAAAAGTGCGCCCTGGCGCGATGTGCTGGTGGGAAGTAAAGGGACGGTCCGTGCTTTTGCACCTGGATGTACGCTGCGGCGGGGACGGGGTCCTGCTTCAAGGGCGTACCTTGAAAATGGCGGAGGTCTTGATGCGGCAGTATGGGACGGAGGATGCGTTTGAGGCAGCCCGGCTGTTCTGCGGCAGCATGTGTACGGATTCCATTTGCCCCGCCAAGCCCCTTTATGGAAGCAACAACTGGTACTATGCCTATGGGTCCAGCTCCAGGGAAGAGCTGCTGCGGGACGCGTCTTACCTGGCCTCCTTGACAAAAGGGATTGAGGATCGTCCTTTCATGGTCATTGACGATGGTTGGCAGTCGGGACACAGTAGCTCTTATAACGGCGGTCCCTGGGACCAGGCGAACGCGGATTACGGCGATATGGCCCAGTTGGCGTCGGAGTTCAAGGCATTGGACGTAAGGCCAGGCATTTGGTTCCGCCCCTTGTTCGACCTGTCCGGGAAGATCCCGCAGGAATGGCGTCTGGCAAGGGATGGGGGCGTCCTGGACATTTCCGTCCCGGAAGCGTTGGAACACGTGAAAGAAGATGTGCGCAGGATCCGCGGTTGGGGCTATGAGCTCATCAAGCATGATTTCTCCACGTTTGACCTTTTTGGACGCTGGGGCATGCAGATGGGCAGCGAGCTGACCAGGGGAGGCTGGCATTTCGCGGACGTCTCCCGGACCAGCGCGGAAATCATCGGAAGCTTTTACCGGGCGGTCAAGGAAGCTGCGCAGGATGTACTGGTGCTGGGCTGCAACTGCATCGGGCATTTAGGGGCCGGGCTGATGGAGGCGAACCGCACCGGCGATGATACCAGCGGCGTGGAATGGGAAAGGACCCGGAAGATGGGTGTCAACACGCTGGCGTTCCGCCTGCCCCAGCAGGGAAGCTTTTTCGCGGCGGATGCGGACTGCGTCGGCATTACGGACAAGATTCCCTGGGAAAAGAACAGGCAGTGGATGGAATTGCTTGCGGAAAGCGCGACGCCGTTCTTTGTCTCCGTGAAGCCGGGCACGCTGGACCAGGGGCAGGAAGAAGAACTGAAGCGGGCATATCGGAAAGCGGCCCATGCCACCCAGACAGCGGTCCCGTTGGACTGGAAGGACAGCGCCCAGCCTGCGAAATGGCTCCTGGGAGGCGCCGTCAGGCAGTTTCGGTGGTGAGACGGCGGACTTAAAGCCCATAAGGACAGGAAAGAGATAGCCGGCGGAAAGCCGGCGGGAAGAGAGGTCAATAGGCAATGAAGATAGAAACCCATTTCCATACTGCGCAGGTAAGCCCCTGCAGCCAGGTAAGGGCGGAGGAAGGCATCCGTTTATACCATAAAGAAGGGTTTCAGGCGGTAGTGGTCACAGATCATTTCAGTGCGGATGTCTTGGGCAGGGACGGTGAATGGAGCAAGAAGATCGATCACTTCTTGGAAGGATACCAGGCGGCATGCCGGGAGGGGGCCAAGCTGGGCGTAAGGGTTTATTTCGGCATGGAGATCCGGTTCGTGCAGAACATGAACGATTACCTGGTGTACGGTGTCACGCCGCAGTTTTTGTATGACCATCCATGGATTTACATGGAAAGCATAGAGGCTTTCTCGGAAATCTCCCGCAAGGCGGATCTATGCCTTGTCCAGGCGCATCCGATGCGGAGGTACTGCGAGCCCGTCGCCGCAAGCCTTTTGGATGGATATGAGGGATACAACGGCAATCCCAGGCATGACTCCCGGAACGCTTCCGCAAGGCGTCTGGCGAAAGAGTGCGGACTAATCTGGACGTCCGGTTCCGATTTCCATCAGGTGGAGGACCTGGGGCGGGGCGGCGTCTTGATGGACGATCTGCCGAGGGATGAAAAGGATTTGGCGGACCGGATCAAGGAAGGGAAGTTCACCTGCTACTATGCGCAGGAAGATTGAGGGCGCAGGCAGAGAGGCGTCCCGCTGGGGCGTTATGCCGGGCAGTAAGGAGCCTGTCGTATTGCCGTAGAAATGTAGAGGTACCCGGGCAAGCCTGCGGCTTATCGGTAGGATGCAAGCCTGCGGGCAAGAAAACCATGTGATTACAGGGAGTGCGGATATGTCGGAAGAACGGACCAGGCAAAAGGGCGGGAAGCCCGTAGCGGTCAAGGGCGGGAAGCCCACTGCGAGGAAGGAATCCAGCCGCAGCTACGCGGAACAAAAGGGCGGGAAGCCCGTGGCAGCCAAGGGCGGGAAGCCCACTGCGAGGAAGGAATCTAGCCGTGGCTATGCGAAACAAAAGGGCGGGAAGCCCATCCCCGCCTCTCCCTCCTTGTGCCCGGTGGCGCGTCGCTGCGGCGGCTGCCGATGGATCAACAAGCCATACAAGGAGCAGCTTGCCCTCAAGGAGGGCTGGGTCCGTGAGCTCCTGGCCCCTTATTGCAAGACGGAACCGATCCTTGGCATGGAGCAGCCTTTCCATTACCGCAACAAGGTGAACGCCGTCTTCCGGGAAACCAAGGCCCATGGCGTCCTGTCCGGCATTTATGAGGAAGGGACCCACAACTTGGTCGCGGTGGATTCCTGCCTGATCGAAGATGAGAGGGCGGACGCCATCATCGTATCCATCCGCGGCCTGGTCAAATCCTTCAAGATCCAGCCTTACCATGAGGATGCCGGTTATGGCCTGCTGCGCCATGTGATGGTGCGCACCGCCCATGCCACCGGTGAGATCATGGTGGTGTTGGTGATGACCAGCCCGATCCTGCCCTCCAGGAACCATTTCGTCAAAGCGCTGCTTGCGCTGCATCCAGAGATCACCACCATCGTGATCAACGTAAACGACCGGGATACCAGCATGGTCCTGGGGACCAAGGACCAGGTCATCTATGGGAAAGGATATATCGAGGACATCCTTTGCGGCAAACGCTTCCGGATTTCGCCCCAGTCCTTCTACCAGGTCAATTCCGTCCAGACGGAGAAGCTTTACGCGAAGGCGATGGAATATGCGTCCCTGACCGGCCGGGAAACCGTGCTGGACGCCTACTGCGGCACAGGCACCATCGGCCTGATCGCCAGCGGCCAGGCCGGAAACGTCATCGGCGTGGAACTGAATCCCGACGCCGTGCGGGATGCGCGGGTCAACGCCAAGGTAAACCAGGTGAAGAACATCCAGTTTTACCAGAACGACGCGGGAGCCTTTTTAACGGAAATGGCAAGACAGGGGGCCAAGTTGGACGTCGTGTTCTTAGACCCGCCCCGTTCGGGCAGCGATGAGGCGTTTTTGGGGGCCGTGGCGGCGGTCAGGCCGGAACGGATCGTCTATGTTTCCTGCAACCCGGAGACCTTGGCCAGGGATTTGGCTTATTTGGTGAAAAAAGGATATCGAGTGCGCAAGGCCGCCCCGGTGGACATGTTCCCTTTCACGGAGCTCCACCATGTGGAGACGGTGTGCCAGCTGGTCCTTAAGAAGCGGTAGTGGAAAAGGTGGCATAAAAGAGAATATAAATTTCTTTTCCTCTTGACAAGGGAGGGAATGGGAGTATAATGTTGCACGGAAAGTTCGGCGGCTGACAATCAAGGGGCTGACAATCAAGGGGCTAACAAAAAGCCTCATAGCCCATGAGGACTTAGGCCGCCTCTTGCCGTAAGAGAGCTTGTCGCCCGCCTTAGGGCGGGGAAAGCGGGAGAGGAAGTGAAAGGATACGGACAAGAAGTATCACATCGGCTTCGAGCTTCGTCTGCTACATAACCTGATGGAAACGATCATTAAGGAGGACCGGGAGCAGGATGGGTTCTGCCTAAGCCAGATCCAGCATTGGATCCTCCATTACCTGGATAAGAACCAGGGAAAGGATGTGTTCCAGAAAGACTTGGAAGAAGAGTTCCACGCGTCCCGCTCAACGATCTCCGGCACGCTGCAGGTCATGGAGCGCAACGGCTTGATCGCCAGGACGGCGGTAGGGTGGGACGCGAGGCTGAAGAAGATCACGCTCACGGAGAAATCCTTGGAGCTGACCCGAAGGGCTAAGGAAAACGTGGATAAGATGGAAGCCCTTCTGCGGAAAGGCTTGACGCAGGAAGAATCCGAGGAACTCATGCGCCTGTTGAAGCGAATCAGGCGCAACCTGGAAGAAGACAGGCTAGCAACAGGAAAGGAGAACATTCATGCTTAAGACCTTAGGCGCACAAATTAAACAATTTAAAGTGCCCAGCATCATCACCCCTTTGGCCATGATGGTGGAGGTGGTCATGGAAATGATCATCCCTCTTTTGACGGCGTCTATCGTGGACGACGGCATCAACGCGGGGAACCTGAAACATGTATACCTGATGGGGGGATGCATGGTGCTCGCGGCGTTGGTATCGCTGTCTGCAGGCTTTGCAGGGGGATATTTCGGGGCGAAGGCTTCGACGGGCTTTGCCCACAACTTAAGGGAGGCGATGTTTGAGAACATTCAAGGGTTTTCTTTCGCCAACATCGACAAGTTCAGCACGGCCGGCCTTGTCACCAGGCTGACCACGGACGTCACCAACGTCCAAAACGCGTACCAGATGCTTCTTCGGATGTGCATCCGTGCGCCGTTTTCCCTCATCTGCGCCATGGTTTTGGCGTTCGCGATCAATGCCAGGATTTCCAGCATCTTCCTGATCGCCGTGGTGGTTTTGGGCACCTGCCTGATCTTGATCGCCATGAGCACCATGAAGACTTTCCGCAGCATTTTCAAGAAATATGACGCCCTGAATTCCAGCGTGCAGGAAAACGTTTCCGCCATCCGCGTGGTAAAGGCTTATGTGCGGGAGGATTATGAAGTCGATAAATTCAAGTCCGCCAGTGAAAACGTGCACAGCCTTTTCGTGCGCGCGGAGAATGTGCTGGCGTTAAACAATCCGCTGATGCAGTTCACCGTATATACCTGCATCCTTGCCATCAGCTATATCGGCGCGAAGTTCATCGTGGCGGGCGACATGTCCACAGGCAACCTGATGAGCCTGCTGACCTATTGCATGAACATCCTGATGAGCCTGATGATGCTTTCCATGATCTTCGTCATGGTGACGATGAGCATTGCCAGCGCGGAACGTATCTGCGAGGTCATCAACGAGAAGAGCAGCCTGGTCAATCCCGAGGAACCGGTCTATGACGTGCCGGACGGCAGCATCCGTTTTGAAAAGGTGTCCTTCAAGTATAACGAGGAAAGCGAAGAGTCCGTGTTAAGCGACATCAACCTTGAGATCCATTCCGGCGAGACCATCGGCATCCTGGGCGGCACCGGCAGCGCCAAGACCAGCCTGGTGAACCTGATCAGCCGCCTTTATGACGTGACGGAGGGCAAGGTCAGCGTGGGCGGCAGGGATGTGCGCTCCTATGACCTGGAGGCTTTGAGGAACCAGGTGGCTGTGGTGCTGCAGAAAAACGTCCTGTTTTCCGGCACGATTTATGAGAACTTACGTTGGGGCGACGCCAATGCGACGGATGAGGAATGTAAACGGGTCTGCCGCCTGGCCTGCGCGGATGAATTCATCGAGAAAATGCCGGATGGCTACAATACCTATATCGAGCAGGGAGGCACGAACGTGTCCGGCGGACAGAAGCAGAGGCTGTGCATCGCCAGGGCTTTGCTGAAGAAGCCCAAGATCCTGATCCTGGATGACAGCACCAGCGCCGTGGATACGGCTACCGACGCCAAGATCCGCAAGGCGTTCGCCGAGGAGATCCCCGGCACGACCAAGATCATCATCGCGCAGCGCATCTCCAGCATAGAGCATGCGGACCGGGTGATCATCATGGAGAACGGCAGGGTGGACGCTTTCGATACCCCTGAGAATTTGTTGAAGACCAACGAGATCTACCGTGACGTCTACGAGCAGCAGACCTCCGGCGGCGGTGACTTTGACGAGAAGGGAGGAATGTAAGATGCCAGGACCGGGACAAAGAGCAATGAGGGGACCAAGGCCTAAGCTGGAGGATCCGGTAGGCCTGTTCAAACGCCTGATGGCGTTCGTCCTGAAAGATTATTGGTATTTAGGGATCGTGGTGCTTATCTGCATCGTGGTGACGGTGCTTTCCAGCGTCCAGGGGACCATGTTCACCAGGACGTTGATCGACGATTACATCACCCCGCTCATTGGAAAACAGAATCCGGATTTCTCCGGACTGATCGGGGCGATCACCCGAGTGGGCATTTTCTATGCGGCAGGCATCGTCGCCGCCTATACCCAGGCCAGGATCATGGTGGTGATCACCCAGGGCATGATGCGTAATTTCCGCAACGCCATGTTCATCCATATGGAAAGCCTGCCCATCAGCTATTTCGACACGCATTCCCATGGCGACATCATGTCCTTGTACACTAATGATATCGACACTTTGCGCATGATGGTGAGCCAGTCCATCCCCCAGCTGATCAACAGCGCCATCACGATCGTCAGCGTGTTCATCAGCATGGTCATCTTAAGCGTGCCGTTGACCATCCTGACTTTGGTCATGGTGGTGGTCATGCTTTTCGTCAGCACCAAGGTTGCCAGCCTCTCCGGAAGCAATTTCGTGGGTCAGCAGAAGGCGTTGGGCAACTTGAACGGCTATATCGAGGAAATGATGGACGGGCAAAAGGTGGTCAAGGTCTTCTGCCATGAGGAAGCCGCCATGGAGGAGTTCAAGCGCAGGAACGACGAGCTGTTCAATAACGCCAACCTGGCGAACCGCTACGCCAACGTGCTGGGGCCCATCAACAATAACCTGGGCAACTTAAGCTATGTGCTCTGCGCCATGCTGGGCGGCTTCTTGGCCATTAACGGGTGGACCGGGCTTACCCTGGGCGACCTGGCCAGCTTTTTAACCTTTAATAAGAGCTTCAACATGCCGATCAACCAGGTCAGCACCCAGTTTAACAGCATCATTATGGCGCTTGCCGGCGCGGACCGGATTTTCAAGCTCCTGGATGAGAAGCCGGAAACGGATGAAGGCTATGTGACCCTGGTGCATGCCAAGAAGATAGATGGACAGATCATGGAGTCCGACCGCCGTACCGGCATGTGGGCCTGGAAGCACCCCCACAAGGCGGATGGGACGGTCACTTATACGGAGCTGACGGGAGACGTGGTGTTCGACGATGTGGATTTCGGTTATGTGCCTGAGAAGATCGTGCTGCACAATGTGAAGCTGTACGCCACGCCCGGCCAGAAGATCGCCTTCGTCGGTTCCACCGGCGCTGGCAAGACCACGATCACCAACCTGATCAACCGTTTCTACGATATCCAGGATGGCAAGATCCGTTATGACAGCATCAATATCAATAAGATCAAAAAGGCCGACCTGCGCAGGTCCCTGGGCATCGTGCTCCAGGACACCCACCTGTTCACCGGGACGGTCATGGAGAACATCCGTTATGGGAAGCTGGACGCTACCGAGGGCGAGGTATACGCCGCCGCCAAGCTGGCCAACGCCCACAGCTTCATCAGCCGCCTTCCCCAAGGCTACCATACCATGCTGACCGGGGACGGCAGCAACCTAAGCCAGGGACAGAGGCAGCTGTTAGCCATCGCCCGCGCGGCCATCGCGGACCCGCCTGTGTTGATCTTGGATGAGGCGACCTCCTCCATTGATACCAGGACCGAGCGCATCGTGCAGGAAGGCATGGATAAGCTCATGAAAGGCAGGACCACGTTCGTCATCGCCCATAGGCTGTCCACCGTCCGCAACAGCGACTGCATCATGGTCCTGGAACAGGGACGCATCATAGAAAGAGGCACCCATGACGAACTGATCGAACAGAAAGGGAAGTATTACCAGCTCTATACCGGCGGCGCGGTAGGGCAATAAGGGAAAGGGTCAGCCTTTCCTTAACTTTGCCACGAAGAAGCCCTCATAGTCCCTGGTTGGCCGGATGCAGCAAGTGCCGGGAAGAAGCGTGGGCAAAAGGGGGACTTCGGAAAGCAGGGGGTGCTGGATCGGCACAATCTTCGCTTTCACGCGGGAAAGCGCTTTCTTTAAGGGAAGTTCGTTTTCCTGGCAAAGGATGGAGCAAGTGGAATAGACCATTTCATGGTCGGGCTTAAGAAGCGAAAGCGCCTTAAGAAGCAGCGCCTCCTGGGTCCGGACGGAACGGTCTAACAATTCCTTGGTAAAAGGGGAGGAATCATTCTTCCCGCCCTCGGGGGAGGCGTCTTTGGACGAAAGGGTGCCGCTTCCGCTGCAGGGGGCGTCCAGCAGGATTTTATCAAAAGAAAAATAAGGGTCCAATTTGCGGGCATCCACGGTCATGACGAAGACCTTGGATGCCCCTTGTCTGTCCAGGTTGAACCTGAGCCGTTCGGCGCGGACCGGGTTCTTTTCGCAGGCCGTGATCTGGGTCCGGTTCTTGGAAAGGGCGGCCAACTGCGTGGTCTTGCCGCCCGGGGCCGCGCACATGTCCAGGATGTTCTCGCCCTCTTGGGGCTCCAGGATGAGGGGCGGGATCATGGAGGACAGGCTCTGTAGGTAGATCTGTCCCGTATCATAGAGCGGCAGCTTACGCACCGCCGCCTCACAGGCTTCCTCTAAGAGGAACGCGTCCGGGTACCAGGGAATCTTGCGATAGGCGATGCCGGCTTCTTCCAGGCAGCGGCCCACGTACGCGGCATCCGCTTTCAACGTATTGGCCCGAAGCGTCACAGGACGCCGGGCGGCATATCCATCCAGGATGGACTCGGTGAGCCCATCCCCGTATTGCTTGATGAGCAGGTCTTTCAGGAAATCGGGGATCCGTGTCGACATGGCAGCCTCCTTTGGAAAAATTACTACCTCCTGTCACATGATACCATGGACAGGAGGTTTTCTCAATCGTTTTCTTGGTACGTTTTCCTTGATTGTTTTCTTTGGTCATTTCGTGGCAAACTCGGGCGGTTGAAAACGTCATATTTTCATGCTATGACCCGAGTTTGCCACTTACAAATGCGAAATGGAGCCTGTTTCTGGCTCCATTTCCCTTGTATGTATGCGGTTTTTCC
>CANPWC010000062.1 GCA_947581905.1 uncultured Acetatifactor sp. | reverse complement strand
TTTTTGTTGTAAAATACAACATCATATTTTACAGCAAGATAACTTTCTATTGGTCACAATGTATTAGGCAATATGCGCCTAAGATAGTTCATGAGCAATACTTCTTTATATCTCCCACTTCACAATATCAATAGCAAAAAGAATACCGACCGATAGTAAAAAAGAGAAACACTCCACCTATCGGCAGCGTATTCCTCTTCACTCAACCCTTTTTCGTTACTTATGTCAGGCCACTCATTTTATGCAACCGTACATAACTCTGCTAGAACTTTCCTCTAATTGGTACAGAAAACATCTACTGACGTTTGGTAAACAGTGAGTTTTCTCACTCCACCGTCCTCATCGTCGGGAACAACAGCACGTCCCTGATCGCCTGGGAGTTCGTCAGCAGCATGACCAGCCTGTCAATCCCGTAGCCGATTCCGCCGGTCGGCGGCATGCCGATCTCCAGGGCATTAAGGAAGTCCTCATCTGTATGGTTCGCCTCCTCATCGCCTAAGGCGAACTGCTTCTCCTGCTCCTCGAAACGATGCCTCTGGTCAATGGGGTCGTTCAGCTCAGAATAAGCGTTGCACATCTCCCGGCCATAGATGAACAGCTCAAACCGCTCCACATAATCCGGCTTGTCCGGCTTCCTCTTAGTCAGAGGCGATATTTCCACCGGATGGTCCATGATGAACACAGGCTGGATCAAATGCTCCTCTACAAATTCCTCGAAAAACAGGTTCAGGATGTCGCCCTTGGAATGCCGCTTCTCATACGCCACGCCCTTGGCGTCCGCCAGCTTCTTCGCGGCTTCCGTGTCAGGCACCTCGTCAAAATCAATTCCCGTATACTTCTTCACCGCTTCCACCATGGTCAGGCGCTCGAACGGCTTGCCAAGGTCAATCATTTCCTCCGCATACGGGATCAAAGTCGTGCCGCACACCTCCTGCGCCACCTGGCGGAACATGTTTTCCGTCAGATCCATCATGCCATGATAATCCGTATACGCCTGGTACAGCTCCATCAGCGTAAATTCCGGGTTGTGCCGGGTATCCAAGCCCTCGTTGCGGAACACCCTGCCAATTTCATAGACGCGCTCCATGCCGCCCACGATGAGCCGCTTCAAGTACAGCTCCAGGGAAATCCGCAGCTTCACATCCTCATCCAAAGCATTAAAATGGGTCTCGAAAGGCCTGGCAGCCGCTCCGCCCGCGTTAGACACCAGCATCGGGGTCTCCACCTCCAGGAAGCCCTCGCCCTCCAGATAACGGCGGATGGCGCTGATGATCTGGGAACGCTTGATGAATGTCTCCTTCACTTCCGCATTCATGATCAGGTCGGTATAACGCTGACGGTACCGGATATCCGTATTGGTAAGGCCGTGGAACTTCTCAGGCAAAATCTGCAGGCTCTTGGACAACAACGTGATCACGGAAGCATGCACGGAGGTTTCGCCCGTCTTGGTACGGAACACTTCTCCCTCCACGCCCACGATGTCGCCCACATCATACTTCTTGAAATCCGCGTAAGCCTCCTCGCCTACGGAATCCCTGGCCACATAACACTGGATGTTGCCCGGCAGATCCTGCACATTGCAGAAAGAAGCCTTGCCCATGATACGCTTAGACATCATCCGGCCGGCAATCCGGACCGTTTTCCCGGACAGTTCCTCAAAATGCTCCTTGATCTGCGTGCTATGATGCGTCACATCATATTTCGTGATCAAAAAAGGATCCTTTCCCGCCTCTTGCAGGGCGGCAAGCTTCTCCCTCCTGATCATAAGCAACCGATTGATGTCCTGTTCCTGCGTATTCCCATTCTGCCCATTCTGCAAATCTGCCATGTCCGCTGCTCCTTCTTCCTCCTGCGCCTTAAGGGTTACGCCCGGCAAGACATCCCACGCCCTGCGAAAGGTCCCCTGCCCCGGCGCTACCCGTTCCTTAATTGCTTCTCTGAATCTCTAATACTTTATAGGAAAATACGCCGGCCTGCGTCTCCACTTCCACCGTATCCCCAATCTTACAGCCGATCAGGGCCTTGCCCACAGGGCTTTCATTGGAAATCCTGCCCTTCAGGCTGTCAGCCTCCGTCGAACCCACGATCTTGTACTCCAGCTCCTCGCTGTACTCCAGGTCCAGGATCCTTACCCGGCATCCGATGTTGATCTTGTCCAAATCCACTTCGTCTTCCACTACGACCTCGGCGTTCTTCAAGATCTTCTCCAACTCCTCGATCCGCGCCTCAATGTCACGCTGCTCGTCCTTCGCCGCATCGTACTCCGCGTTCTCGGAAAGGTCGCCCTGCTCCCTGGCTTCCTTTATTTTCTGCGCCACCTCCTGACGCTTGATGACTTTCAACTCATGCAGTTCATCCTCATACTTACGCAGCCCCTCATACGTTAAGATGTTCTTCTTTTCATTACTCATTTCCAAACCTTCTCCTTCAATAGATAATAGAACTACCATCACACCCCTATGGCGTTATCAATTAACTTTCGTATTATACCCATTTTTCAAGGCAGTGTCAAGTGCGAACCGGGATTTCTTGCCAGATTGTGCAGCCAATCTTTCCCATTCTTTTTGCATGGAAAAATAGGTTACGCCAGGCCTTGTCTCCACCAGGCGGCGCGTTTGGACGCTGCTTAAGGCATCCAGCCATATGCTTCCCGGCGCAAGGCCATCCAGCAGGGCCCGCCTTGCCGCGCCCTCCCCTGCCAGGTCCAAGACCAAGGCTTCCTCCAAATGATCCGGATTCCCAACGAAAGGACCGGAGACCGCCATGCCGTACTCCCGACACATATCCTCCGCGAAATCCTCCAAGACTTGCGCTTCCCAATCCGCCGCGACGCGCAAGCTCCGCATCCGATCGACATGTCCCCCAAGCAGCCTTGGCGCAAAATCAGGGAAGCCCAACACCCAAAAAGGAAGCCTCCCATTTTTTCGCGTAAGCCCTTTTGCCAAAAGCGCTTCGGCATAATCCTGTCGGCAATAATCCACGTATTCCGGGAATTTCCACTGTTCCAGCCACCACTCCTTAAGCCCGCGCCTCCGAAGCCATCGATCCAAAGAAGCGTCATAAACGGTCTCAAGGGAAGAACTGTGACGCCCGAAAGGCTCTAAGTATGCCGCAAGCTCCATCGGATCCAAAAGGGCCCAGGGGATGTCCACGAACACCATTTCCAAGTCTTCCCGGACCACATCCCTCCCCCATTCGATATGGAAAATGGGAGGGAGCGCACCCTCTTCCTGCAGGGCGTCCGCCTGGTCCAATCTTAGATAAAATATCGTATTCATGCTACCATTTTATGAAGCCGCCCCGAAATTATGCAGGCAAGGGATAAAAGTCCGCCAAGGGATGAAGCCCCAGGCTGGCCGCGTTGCCGCATCCTTTCACCCATCTATTGGAAAATGCGTTCCACGCCCTCCACCAGTTCCTCCATGGTTTCCATGGCATTGATCGTCTGGCGGAATTTCGCGGAATGCGGAAGTCCGGCAGTATACCAAGCCAAATGCTTGCGCATTTCACGCACGGCCAGGTATTCCCCTTTATACTGCACCTGCAATGCCGCGTGGCGCAGCATCATCTCCTTTTTTTCCAACGCGCCAGGCGCTTCCAAAAGCTCCCCCGTCCGCAGGAAGTGGGCCACATCCCGGAAAATCCACGGGTTCCCCTGTGCCGCGCGGCCGATCATCACGCCATCGCAGCCTGTCTCTTCCAGCAGGCGCGCCGCTGCCTTGGGACCATCCACATCCCCATTCCCAATGACGGGGATCCCCACGGCGTCCTTGACCTGCGCGATAATGCCCCAATCCGCCTTGCCGCTGTAATATTGCTCCCTCGTGCGTCCATGGACCGCCACCGCGGCCACCCCGCAGGCTTCAGCGATCTTCGCGATCTCCACCGCGTTCACATGGGCATCGTCAAAGCCCTTGCGGATCTTCACCGTGACCGGCTTGCGCGTAGCCTTGACCAGCTTCTCCAAAAGCTCCCCCGCCAGCCTCGGGTTACGCATCAGGGCGGAACCCTCCCCATTATTCACCACCTTGGGCACTGGGCAGCCCATATTAAAATCCAGGATGTCAAACGACCTTTCCTCAATGCGTTTCGCCATCTCGCTTACAATGACCGGATCGGAACCGAAAAGCTGCAAAGAGGCCGGGTGCTCCCCGGGGTGCGTTTCCATCAGGCTATCCGTGTTTTTGTTATGATAATAAATCGCCTTGGCGCTGACCATTTCCATACAGACCAGCCCTGCGCCCTGCTCTTTGCAAAGCAGACGAAATGGCAGGTCTGTAACGCCTGCCATCGGGGCCAGAATGATGGGAGCATCCAAGGCGATCCCTCCGATCGTCAATTCCTTCATCGGTTGTTCCTCGTATTTTTCTTATAAATAAGAAGCAATCCGTCCAAAGTAAGCGAGCTGTCGTATACATCGATCGAGTCCGTCTCATCAGCGATCAGCCGTCCCAAGCCCCCGGTAGCCACCACTTTCACATCCTTTAAGCCGCTCTCTTCCTTCATCTTCCGAATGATATACTCCGTCTGCCCGATCTGCCCATAAACCAGGCCCGCCTGCATATTGCTGACGGTCTCCTGGGCCAGGATGGACTTCGGCTTCTTGATCTCCACCTCAGGCAGCTTGGCCGCCTTGCTCCACAGGGCTTCAAAACTGATGCGGATGCCCGGCGCGATGACGCAGGCGTAGAAATCCCCTTTCCCAGAGATCAAGCTATAAGTCGTGGCCGTCCCGAAATCCAGCACCAGGATGGGGCCGCCGTATTTCTCATAAGCCCCCACGGCGTCCACGATCAAGTCCGCCCCAACGTTCCTGGGGTTCTCCGTCACCAGGTTGATGCCCGTTTTCACGCCCGGTCCCACGATGAGGGGGGTAATGTTCAGGTATCGTTCGATCCCGCGGGTCAGGGAGTGCATGATGTCCGGGACCACGCTGCCGATGATGGCTCCTTCCACCATATCCGGTGCGATCCCTCTCGTCCCGATCAGGTTCAGGATGGTAAGGCCGTACTCGTCCGAAGTCCTGGGCGTCTCCGTCATCATGCGGAACGTCGCTTTCAGCTCATCCCCGTCATAGACGCCAAGCGTCATGTTCGTATTTCCTACATCCACCACCAAGATCATAATGACTCTCCCTCCTTAAGCAAATCAGACACGCTTTCCTTTAAAATGAAAATGCGGTAATACAGGCTTAAAGATTCCAACAATTCCTGGCGTTTCCGCCGGATCTCGCCGATCAAAAGCCCGCTGGACACCTCATCATAATAAATGTCGTCCTCCTCTGCATTCGTTTCCAAAGACAGGGAACCGTCCTCCTCGAACACGATCGTGAAAATCCCGCCCACCTCTTCCGTGAATAAGACGCAGATAATGTGCAGCTCATCCTTGACGGACTGGGGCATGCCGTCAAACTGCTTGTTAAAATAATATTTTTTCTCGTAGGCGTTCGCGCCGCAGAGCACGATCCGTTTCTCTTCCATGAGCCATCCTTTCTTCCTGCCGGGCGCAATCTGATATGCGATTCCGACCTTGCATCCCTGCCGCCTGCCGCATCAACCACGCGATTCCAGCCGTATTTTCCTGCTACCTGGCGCTTTAAACGACGCGATTCCAGTTTGCATCCCCACAGCCCTAATTCCGCATTTCTTATATATAGCCGTAGATGCCGCGGACGGACACCTCCCCCGCATAGACCTCCACCACTTCGCCGGATCCGGTCTCCACAAGCAGCTCCCCCGTGGGCGTGATCCCTTTGGAAATCCCCCGGAACTCCCCCTTGGGGTCCAGGACCAGGACCTCCCTGCCCAAACCGGCCAGCCTCGCCTGATAGCTTTCCATTAGCCCGCTTAAGTCTTCCGTCTTGATAAAGGTTTCATAATCCTCTTCAAAAGCCTCCATGACCGCGGCAAGCAGCTCACTGCGTGAAACCGTCCTGCCGCACTCCTGGTCCAGGCAGGTGGCCTTGGAATCGACCTCTTCCGAGAATTGCTGCCTGCGGACATTGATGCCCACCCCGATGACCACGTAATGGATATACCCTCGTTCCGCGCTCATCTCCGTCAGGATGCCGCATACTTTCTTCCCCGACGCTACCACGTCATTGGGCCACTTAATGCCGCATTCCAAGCCGGTCCGCTCCCCAATCGCCCTGGCAACCGAATGGGCCATCACCAGAGTAAGCATCGGGGCTTTCTCTGGCGCGATCTGCGGCTTCAACGAAATGGTAAAGTACAGGTTGGTCCCCGCCGGGCTCTCCCAGCTTCGCCCCCGCCTGCCGCGGCCGGCAGTCTGCATGTCGGCCACCACCAGGGTCCCATGGGGGGCTCCCGCTTCCGCTTCCGCCTTCGCCTGGGCATTGGTAGTGCCAATCGTGTCATAATAACGTAAGTTCCTGCCTGCCCAGCGGGTCTTGATCCTGCTTTCAAGCTCGTCCTGCCCAAAGACGTCCTGGTCATCCCATAACCGGTATCCCCGGTTCTGCACGGCCTCAATCCGATACCCTTCCGCCTTGAGCTGCCCAATGGCTTTCCAGACGGCGGTACGTGACACGCCGAAATGCTCACACAGCTCCTGCCCGGACACATAGTCTCCCCGCGCCCGCAGCCAGGATAAAATTTCCGATTTCATGTTCCACCCCTCATCCTGCCAGCCGCCAGCCAGCAGCCCACAGACAACTCACCGCCAGCCTGCCAACATCACACCGGCTACCCGCCAGCTACCCACATTTCCACATTTCCCTACAAAGTCGCCGCCATCACGGCCTTGATCGTGTGCATGCGGTTCTCGGCCTCTTCAAACACCAGGGAATACGGCGCTTCAAACACCTCATCCGTCACTTCCATCTCCGTGATGCCGAACCGTTCGCCAATCTCAGCGCCAATCTTCGTCTTCAAGTCATGGAAAGCAGGGAGGCAATGCATGAAGACCGCCCCCTCGCCCGCCGCATCCATCACGGCACGGTTCACCTGGTAAGGGGAAAGGTCGGCGATCCTCTCCCTCCAGATTTCATCCGGTTCGCCCATGGATACCCAGACATCCGTATAAACCACGTCAGCGCCCTTTACCCCCTCCATCACATCCTCTGTGAGGGTGATCGTGCCGCCGGACTGGGCCGCGAGCTTCTTGCACTCCTCCACCAGCCCTCCGTCCGGGAAATATTTCTCTGCCGTACAGGCGACGAAGCGCATCCCCATCTTGGCGCAAGCCACCATCAGGGAATTTCCCGTATTATAACGGGCGTCGCCTAGATAAGCCAGCTTGATCCCCTGAAGATGCCCGAAATGTTCCCGGATCGTCAACAGATCCGCCAACATCTGCGTAGGATGGAATTCATTGGTCAGGCCATTCCACACCGGCACCTTGGAATAGGCCGCCAGCTCCTCCACGATCTCCTGCCCATAGCCACGATATTCAATCCCATCGAACATGCCAGAAAGCACCCTGGCCGTATCAGCAATGCTCTCTTTCTTCCCAATCTGGGAACCCGATGGATCCAGGTATGTGGTCCCCATCCCCAGGTCATGCGCCGCTACTTCAAAGGAACACCGGGTGCGCGTGCTGGTCTTCTCAAAAATCAGCGCCACGTTCTTCCCGCGCAAGATATCCATGGGAATCCCTTTCTTTTTCTTCTCTTTCAACTCTGCCGCCAAATCCAGCAGGGATATGATCTCCTCCGCCGTAAAATCCAATAATTTCAGGAAATCCCGTCCTTTCAAATCCATAGTCCCACTTCCTCCTTTTGCGCGGTCCGTTTTTCGGGAATAAAAACGAGAGTCTCCTTTTGAGGCGGCCCCCGTCACGGATAATAATATAAATATACTGCATTCCCCTACGAAATGCAAGGCGTAAAAACCGGGAAAAAGGGGGCAAAAAACCGGCGCGGGGCATTTCCCGCGCCGGATGTCCTGCAACTTATGTCAAGCGTTCTTCGCTCCCTCTTTCAATGCGGCCGCCACGCTGGCGATCCCGGACAATTCCGAAGGAAGCAGGATCGTCGTCGCCTTGCCGTCGGCCACCTTCTCAAAGGCTTCCAGGCTCTTGATCTTCAACACGGCCTCGTCCGCACCGGCTTCTTTCAGCATCCGGATGCCGTCCGCATGGGCCTGCTGCACTTTCAAGATGGCTTCCGCCTCACCCTCCGCCTCACGGATCATCTTCATCTTTTCCGCTTCCGCGCGCAGGATCGCGGATTGCTTCTCAGCTTCCGCACGTAAGATGGCGGATTCCTTTTCGCCTTCTGCCACCAGGACCTTTGCCTTCTTCTCGCCTTCCGCCCTGGTCACGGATTCACGCCTCTCACGTTCCGCCTTCATCTGCTTCTCCATGGCGTTCTGGATCTCCGCAGGAGGAATGATGTTCTTCAATTCAACACGATTGACCTTGATGCCCCAGGGATCTGTGGCGATATCCAGGTTCGCCCGCATCTTCGTATTAATGGTCTCACGGGAGGTCAGCGTCTGGTCCAGCTCCAGGTCGCCAATGATGTTACGCAGGGTGGTCGCCGTCAGGTTCTCAATGGCCATCATCGGGTTCTCCACGCCATAGGTGTACAGCTTCGGGTCCGTGATTTGATAGAACACGACCGTGTCGATCCTCATCGTGACGTTATCCTTGGTGATCACGGGCTGGGGCGGGAAGTCCGCCACCTGCTCCTTAAGGTTCACCTTCCTGGCCACCTTGTCCAAAAACGGCGCCTTGATGTGGAAGCCTACCGACCAGGTCCCCTGGTACGCGCCAAGGCGCTCCACCACGTAAGCCTGTGCCTGTGGCACGATCTTAATGCAGGAAATAAAGATCGCCAGCAAAACGATAACAAATGCAATGATCAGAAATCCCATATTCCATCTCCTTTTTGCGCGCCGATGGGACGCGCTCCCTCACTTTTTCAGTTCCCCTGAAAATCTTCTAGTTGCCGTCCGTTCCGCCGCTTTCGGCCGTTTCAGGCTTCTTCCCATCTGCGGCTTTTGCCTGTTCCTCTTCCCGGACCATGAGCTTGACCCCGCTGATCGCCACGACCGTCACGACAGCCCCTTCCGGGATGACCTGGTCTTCTACGACGCTTCTCGCGCTCCATTCCTGGCCGCTTACGCTGATCCGCCCATTCGCGTGGAGGTTGTCGATCGCCTCAAGCACGACGCCCCGCTTCCCGACCACGCTCTCCACGTTCGTCCTGACCCTGCCTTGGTTAAAATACTTGACTGCAATGGGTCGGGTAAAATAAAGCAGTACCAAAGACACCAGGAAAAACAGGATGACCTGGGCCACGACCGGGGCATGCAACAAAGCCGCTATGATCGCGACCAGGGATCCCCCAGCGAACCAGATCGTGGTCAATCCCATGGTAGCTACTTCAATCACCAGGAATGCAATCAGAAGCACCAGCCAAAACATGATAGGTCCCATGTAATCACCTGCCTCTTTCCATAAAGTAAGCAATCTACAGAACAATCTCTCATATTTTATCAAATTATCAGTCTGTTCGATTACTTCTATTCGTAGTTTACTACAATTTGACCAGAAGGGCAATAGGCAACTTTGCACATTAACGCCCTATAACGTGCAAAAGGGTAACAGTTCAGCCTGGCGGCTTAACTGTTATGCAAAAGGCTCCGCAGGCGTCAAACCTGCGAAGCCTCATTCCCTTTAACATCCAACTTGCCCTTAATGGGGCGCGTCCAGGGCGCATCAATAGAACACGTGATGTCCGATGACCAAGCCTTCCCTGCCGTTATTCCTGCGGAAGTGGGTCAGGTCCCCTACCGGAGAGGTGCCGGAGAGGGCGTCCTCCGCCGCGCGGATGCACTCCTCCTGGATCTTGCCGGATTCATACACCTGGTTCACCTTGCCGTTCATGGCCGGGGTGAACTGCCCCGACGCATAGATCACGCCGTGGATCGTGTTCGGATAGGCCGAGCTGCGCACCCGGTTCATGACCACCGCGCCTACGGCCACCTTGCCTTCGTAGCTTTCACTGCCCGCTTCACACTGGATCAGGGCGGCCAGCAATAACTTCGTGTCCGCGTCCGTCGTATACTCGCCGTAGTTCACATGGCGCTTCGCCTCTCGCCTGGCGGCTTCCTCCGCTTCCTCCCTGGCTTTGATCTCTTCCAAGGTCTCCGCGTGGTCGATCAGGAAGTCCAAGGTCACATATTCCGAGGAAACATAACCGTTCTCGCCCTCATAATCAATGCAGACCCAGCCGTCCTCCTGCACTTCAAGGACCTCCGCGGCCTCCCCCTTGGGCAGGACGCCGTAAAGGGCGGCTTCCTTGTCCGGTTCCTGGCGGATGCGCAGGACGTCGTCCATATAGGCGACCATCTTGCCCACGCTGCCGGCAAGCTCTTTCGCATCTTCATCAAAAAGCAGGTAATCGTCATTCGCCCAACCGATCACGTTGCCGGACTGGATCTTCGTCCAGCCGTCTTTCCGCTCCAGGATGGTGCCGCCGCAATCCTTGTAAAGGCGGCCGACGATGTCGGAGCCCTCATCCGCCTGGCTGCGGATGTTCAGGGCGCTGGTCACGTTCGCCATGACCTTGTCATACGCCTCTTCCTCTTCTTCCTCCACGACCGGGTTCCCGATCCGCTCCGCCGTCTCCTGTATGACCTGCGTGGTGTTGGTCGCGCTGGGATCAATGATGGCGGACACGCCGCCGCTTAAGCCGTTCAAATAATCGCCGCTGCTTGCCATGGCCGTCAAGCCCGCCCCCGCCATCAGGGAAATCGAAAGGAGCAGTCCCAGAAGCCTTGCAAACAGCTTTCTTTTCGCTATCATATGCTTACCTCCAACAAATATTAACACAATGCTTTATTATATTTCTTTTTTAAGAATTTTTATTACATAATTGTTAAATTTGTTACGGTTTACATGATAGCACCATCCCGCAGCTTTGTCAAGGGGCAGTATTACAGTTCTCTGGAGGTTCGGACGCAAGCTTCGACAGCATCCATCACGATGCCCCGGAACCCTGCTTCTTCCAGGACCTTGACCGCCTGGATCGTCGTCCCTTTGGGAGAACAGACCATGTCCTTAAGCTCCCCGGGATGCTTGCCGGTCATAAGGAGAAGCTTCGCGCTGCCCAAGACGGCCTGGGCGGCCATCTCATAAGCCTGGGCACGGGGCATCCCCTCCGCGACCGCCTGATCCGCCATCGCCTCCAAGAACAGGAAGACATAGGCCGGGGAGCTGCCGCTGATCCCAACCACCACGTCCATCAAGCGTTCCGGCACCAGGCTGACCGTGCCGAACGAACGCAACAGCGCAAGCACAACCTCCAAATCCTGTCCGGGGACGTTTTCCGCGGGACAGACCGCCGTACATCCCTCCTGCACCAGGGCGGGCGTATTGGGCATGCAGCGGATGATTTTTAAATCCGGCCGTCCAAAAGCCTGCTGCAGATAATCAAGCCCCCGCCCCGCGGCGATGCTGACCACCAAAGCGCCCGGCTTTGCTTCCTGGCGGACCTGTTCGATGACCTCCTGGAAAAATTGCGGCTTCACCGCCAAAAAAAGGATGTCCGCAACAGCCGCCACCTTGCAGTTATCCAACGTAGTCTCCATATGATACGCCTCCGCCGCCCGCTCCAAGGTTTTGGCGGTCTTGGCGGAACCAATCAAGTCCTGGGGCCCTACAAGCCCTTTTTTCAACATCCCCGCGATCATGGCGCAAGCCATATTGCCTAATCCGATAAAACCAATCTTCATTTTAACCTCTATTCCGGAACGTTTACGCGATCAAGGTGAAATCGCGAATGTGATTTCTAATCTGCCGCCAGGGCTATTTGTGGCGCTCCGGCACAAACAGCCGATTGATGAATAAGCTCGATAACATCTTCCTACAAGCTGCGCTGCCTGTGCGCCTCATACATGAGCAGCGCGGCGGCCACTGCCGCGTTCAGCGATTCCAGCCTGCCTTCCATCGGAATTTTCAGGAAACGGTCCGCCTGCCTTGCCGTTTCTTCCTTTAAGCCATTCCCCTCGTTGCCCACCAGGAAAGCTGTAGGCCCCACATAAGAGAGGCGGTCATAGGATTCTTCCCCCTTAAGGTGCGCGGCATAGGCGGCGACGTGCGCATCGCGCAGCGTGCGAAGAAGCTCCCCCATATCCTCCACGCATAGGAACGGGACGCGGTAAATGGAACCCATGGTGGCGCGGATGACCTTGGGATTATAGATGTCCACCGTATCCGCGGTGAAAACCACGCCGGTCACGCCGGCCCCCTCCGCCGTCCGCAGG
>CANPWC010000061.1 GCA_947581905.1 uncultured Acetatifactor sp. | reverse complement strand
GTCTTGGCATAAGACAGGAGGTACCCTCCTGCGACAAGCAGCAACAGCCCATAGAGGACGGGCCGTATAAAGCGCTTGATCGCCGTATAGGTAGAAGAGAGCGTATAAAGCAGCACTTGTATGAGCGTTCCAAATAGAAGCGTGATCCCCCATGCCGCGATCAGCGCCAGGGCGGTCCAGACGCTAAAGCCCGCGTTGAAGACCAGGTTGGGCAGCTGGAACAACATATAGATACTTGCCAACAGCGCAAGGCCAAGCTGCGTCACGACACGGAACATCAAGACGGACTGAGGCTTCAGGGGCGAAGCGAACAGGAGGTTCACATCTGCCGGCAGGAAGATCCTGCTGCCGTTCTTGTCCGCGCCTATGACATAGAATACGAACATGGCAAGGACGATGCCGCCCACCGCCAACTCGACGATATCGTTCGTCCCCACTCCGGCGCTTTCCAGGATGGCCGACATTCCCGCTTCCTCTCCAACACCTTCCTGAAAGCCCGGTTCCCCAGCGTCCTCTCCAACACCCTCCGGCACTCCCGGTTCCCCAGCTTCCATCCCGATTTCTTCCGGCACGTGCGCTTCTTCCGGACTCCTTTCCCCATCAACGCCATCCAGGTAAGCCAGGAAAAGTCCCAACGCGACCCCCACGGCCAGGCAAATCCCGAAGAAGACAAGCATCCACGTCTTGCAAAGCTTTTTCAACTGATTCTTGAATGTATGCAACGCATAGTACAAAAAGAGTCTCATTTCCCAAACTGCTCCTCCCCCAGCGCGCCTGCTTCCCCGGCGGCCTCGTTTCCGTCCGCTCGGCCAGCCCCTTCTGTCACATCGAAGAATAATTGCTCCAATGACCTTCCATCCTGCTCCAACTCTTCGCGGGTCACATTGGCGCGGATGGAGCCGTGGTCCATGATGATCGTCCTGTCCCACAGCATATCCACGCTGTCGATGATGTGGGTGCTGACCAGCATCGTGCATCCCTGCTCCCGCATCTCCTCAAACAACAGCTTTAACTCTTTAATGGCATGCGGGTCAAGCCCGATCATCGGCTCGTCCAACAAAAGGACCTGCGGGCCAGGCAGCAGCCCGAGACAGATGTTCAGCTTCTGCTGCATCCCCTTGGAAAGCTCATCGCCGAACTTCTTCTGCTTGTCCGTAAGTTCAAAGCGATGGAACAATTCCTCCTTCCGTTCCTTATAGCCGCTTAAGCGGTATGCCCGCGCGATAAATTCCATGTGTTCCGATACCGTCAGGTTCGGATATAGGGACGGCATCTCCGGGATATATCCAAGCAGCTTCCTGGCATCGGTGGTCTTGTTCGGATGCCCGCCGACCGTGATCTCCCCCTCATAGCGCAGGAAGCCGATGATGGATTTCATGATCGTGCTTTTCCCCGCCCCGTTCGGTCCCAGCAGCACCGTAACGCTGCCTGGGTCCAAATGAAAGCTCAAATCGTTGCAGGCAACGACCTTTCCATACTTTTTCGTCACATGAGATACTGTCAACATTCCTTTTACCCCCTTCCTGTCGACATTATACTATGATCCCGTGCGCCGTCAGGCGCACATCTAATTCAGAAGTCGACAGACGCCTTTCCTGTCGACATTATACTACACCCCAAATAAAAGGTAAAGAAAGATTCCAAACGGGCAAAAGCGGACGCAGCCGCCGAATGATTTTCCATTGATTTTTCTACGGAAGGACTATATAATCTATATCAATCGTAAAAACAAAACAGCCAGGCCAAGCCTGGCGGGAGGGCATTATGGAATTAAAGGTCGCGGTCTGTGATGATTCCCACGCGGACCGGCAGTATATCGCGGATATGGCAAAGGACTGGGCGGCTGCAAGGGGACATGCCCTGCAGCTTTCCTGCTTTCCCTCTGCGGAAAACTTCCTGTTCCTTTATGAGGAAAAGAAAGATTACGACATCCTGCTTTTGGATATCGAGATGGAGGGCATGGACGGCGTGACCATGGCGAAGAAGCTGCGGGAAGACGACGACCTGGTGCAAATCATTTTTATCACAGGCTACTCTGAATATATCGCCGAAGGCTATGAGGTAGCCGCCCTGCACTACCTCGTGAAGCCCATAAAGGAAGATAAGCTTTTCTCCGTCCTTGACCGCGCCTGTGAAAAGATAAAGAAGAACGAAACGGTCCTGAACCTGAACCTGGGCGGGGAACTGGTGCGGATCCCCATCTATCAGATCCGCTATGCCGAAGTATACCGGAATTATGTCACGATCCACGGGAAAGAAGCCTATACTCTGAAGATGACCCTGGCGGACCTGGAAAAGCAACTAGATGACCGGTTTTACCGGGTCGGCAGGTCCATGCTTGTAAATCTGACGGAAATTACGCGGGTGACGAAAACGGAGGTCAAGCTGGCGGACGGGACCTCCCTCCCCTTTCCCCGGGATGCCTATGAGGGGCTGAACCGGGCGATCATCCAACTAAAATAAGGAGGCGGGATGACGGCATGATATTTTTATCCAAGAGAATAGAAAAGCAGGTCGCCAACTATCAGAGGGACCTGATCGAGACCCATTACCGGGAAGTGGACAATATGTACCGGCAGATCCGGGGCTGGCGGCACGATTACCGCAACCACATCCAGACCATGAAGGCTTATGCGGCCGCCGGGGACTGGGAGGCCATCAAGAAATACCTGGAGTTGTTGGACGACGACCTGACCCATGTGGATACGGTCATCAAGACCGGCAATCCCATGACTGACGCCATTCTCAATTCCAAGATTTCCTTAGCCCAGTCCAAGGGGATCCAGGTCAAGGCCGACGCCCATATCCCTGTGAAGCTGAAATCTTCGGAAATCGACCTGTGCTGCATCATCGGCAACCTCTTTGACAATGCCATCGAGGCCAGCATGGCGCTGCCAGAGGACCAGCGCCTTATCCGTGTATATATGGATATGAAAAACACCCAGCTTTATATCTCCTTTACCAACTTTACCGCGGGGAAGAAGCTTCCCAAGGTGAACGGCCGGTTCCTGAGCACAAAGGGCAAGGGGCATGGCCTGGGACTTGTGCGCATCGATTCCATTGTGGAGCGGCTGGACGGCTACATCAACCGCAACAGCGAGGACGGCGCTTTCACCACGGAGATCCTGCTGCCCCAGATTTAAAGCCCAATCTAGCGATTCTCCCATTTCGTCCCCGAAATTTCGTCCCCCGAATCTGGCCCGCCACCTGCCAGCCCGCTCACGGGACCTCGCTTGTTTTGATCTTAATCAAATACTTTCCAATGTCCATCCCTAAGCTTTCACACCATTGCTCCAAGTAAAAGGCCGCCTCTTTCGAGGACATTTCCACCCAGATGTCATACTGGTCCCGGTCCACGGACAGCACACGCACCGCCGTCGATTTCTTCCAGGAGGAACCTTCATAGGTAAGCTGGAGCGAGTCCCCGGCCTGTGCCTCCTTAAGGCTCCCCATTGGAACCGTCAAATGGTAGGAACTGTTCCCCAGGTCCACAATGCCAAAGCCACGCCCCATGACCTCGATGCTCTTCGCCTTTGCCGAGAAAGACTTGGGCCAATAATCTGAAAGCGTAACCTCCTCTCCCTCCGGGAAAGTGATCCTTACCAAGTCCCCCAGCTCCAATCCAAGGGTGAAGTCCGTCTCGATATAGGGCGACACCTCCTCTGCCTCAGGCAGGCATACCGCGCCTATCTCGGGAATCATGACCACGGTATATTCCAGGTCCGACGGGCTCGTCGCCCGGGTTAAGATGCCATAATACACCTGCCCGCCCTCCGTGCTTGCGAGCATTTCAACCAAAGGCGCGGGATTGCCCAGGAAAAAGACGGCGCAGGCCAGACAGGCGGCCGCGGCCAGGCAGATGGACAGGAAAGCCGGCTTGCGGTACCGAAGGACGTTCCAAATCCTGTTGCCAGTATCCCCTTCCCCGAAAGACAAAGGGGTGCCATAGGCGTACCGCATCCCCGTGGACATGGACAAAAGGGATGCGGAATACTCCTTTTTGATGCCGCTGCCCGCTTTGCGGATGACCGCCTCGTCGCAGGACATCTCCATATCCTTTTCACTGAAAGCGAACGCCACCCACGCAAAAGGATTGAACCAATGCAGGCAGAGCGCCACGAAGAAGGCAAGCCGGAAAATCTGGTCCCCCCTGCGGATATGGACCATCTCATGAAGCAGGATGTAGGACCGTTCCCTCTCGCCCAGGCCAGACGGCAGGTAGATGACCGGGCGGAACAAGCCCAGGACGAAGCAAGCCGGGGCGGCATCGCTGTAACGGACCCTTACAGTCCCCACAGGCTCCGCCTCTTTCGCCCCCGCCAGCCTTTTTCTTAAACGGAAAGCCCCTAACGCCCCATGCGCCGCAAGCAGGAACGCTCCCAGAAGCCAGACCGCCGCAGCAAGGGGCAGGAAACGCGCAGCCCCCTTTAGGACCAGTCGAATCCTGGCGACCCATTCTGACAGATCAAACAGGACGCCGCCTTTCTGGGCCGCCACGTTTTGCCCTGGGGAGGCGTCGGCGATTTCCGTTTGGCCGGAAGGGGATGGGGCCACCTCGACCCTGCCTGCCGCATCCTGCCCTGCCGCAACCAGTTCCGTCCAGGTCCCATCATCCTCCGGCAGATACACCATACGCCCCTGGCTGGCGGCAGGCGCTCCCAGGACCCCAAGCAAGGACACCGGCGTCGGGAATGATACCGGGCACAACAGGCGCAGAAGCACCACGAACCATAAGCAATAAGAAAAGACTTTCAGAGCCTTCTGCAAGAAAAGCCTCGCCAAAAGGACCGCCAGGACCACGATCCCTCCTGTCAGGCTCATGTTCAATACCCGGATAAACCAACCTGCCATCCTATTCCCCCTTATAGCTGTCAATCAGCTCCCGAAGCATCTCCACTTCATCCCGCCCCAGCTTCTTACGCTTCGCGAACGCCGTCAAAAATAAAGGCAGGGATCCCTCGAAGTTTTCCTCCAGGAAACGCTCCCCTAATGCCGCCCGGAAATCCTCCCGTCCCATACGCGCCACCACCAGGCCGCTTTCATTGGAAAACAACCCTCTTTCGCACAACCGCTTCAGCATCGTGTAAGTGGTCGTCCTTTTCCAGGAAAACTCCTCTTCGCAAAGCTTGGCTAACTCCCCTGAGCGGATCGGGGCGTGCTCCCAGATCAACTCCGCGAATTTTTCTTCCATTTCTCCCAATTTGTACCGTTCCATCGTGATACCCCTCGCACCTCACGGGCATGCCCGTCCTCTTTTAATGGCTGTGTAAATATAGGCCGTCCAGCTTATTTTCACACGAGCAGTCCAAACAAATAATCCGTCTAACGCTATTAGACATTATTAGTCTAACAGCATTAGACGGATTTGTCAATATTATCTTTATCTTTTTCAGGCTTTATTCACAGCTTTTTTAAGAAATTCCCCTCCACGCTGACCCCTTCGTTGACCACGATGAAGGCATACGGGTCATACTTGCGCACGATCGCCTTCAGATGGCTCACTTCGTACTTGGAAAGCATGATGTAGAGCACATGGGACATGTCGTAGGTATAAGCCCCCAGGGAGGACCACTTCGTGATGCCCCGCCCTAATTCGTTGAAGATTTCCTTTTCCATGTCCTCGGTCTTGACCTTGGTGATCACATGGGCCTCCACGTTGATGTTCTGCACATGGACCTTGTCGATGGCTACGGAATACACGGCGGCATAAATAATGGAATAAATCACGGTCTCGACGTCGAACAAAAACAGGCATGCCGCGTACAAGGCCAGGTTGATCGCCAGGTTCACCTTGCCTACGCTGAAATCCTTCTTCCAGCGGATCAAGAGCACGCCGATGACGTCCGCGCCGCCCCCGGAAGAACCCATCCGCAGCAGGATCCCCACGCCTACGCCAGACACGATGCCGCCTACCACGCAGGCCGCCATGGCGTCGTCCACGATGGGATGAATGGGAATCACCGCCAAAAACAGCGTCATGGCCGTCACGGTCACAAGCGTCCTGCCGAAAAACTTCTTCCCCAGCCGGGTATAGGCCAAGAAGAAGATGGGGATATTGATCAGGTAATAAATGATGCCTGCAATATCAAAATCATGGAACGGCAGATGGAGATACTCCACCAGCACGGTACGGATGACCTGACAGATCCCCATGATGCCCGCCGTATAAAGCCCGGACGGTACCACGAACAGGTTCACGCCCAGCCCATACAGCAAAGCCCCCGCGATACAGCCCGCCGTCTTCTCCCCCTCTTTCATCAATTCCCCCTGAAGCCGCTTCCTTTCCAACTCGATACCTCCCTAACCTTTCCTCTATTATAAAAAGGCTATTCCTCCCGCGCCGCTACAGCAGCAAATAGATCAGCGTCAGCAATAGGCCCGTGCAGAACATCAAAAGCCCGAACGAAAGGCTCCTGCCGATGATGTGGTTGTTCTCGTTCAGCCGCGTCATAAACAGCGCCAGGCGATGCTCCACGCTGGCTTCCTCCTTAGGCTCCCTCGCATCCAAGGGCTCCAGGAGCTTTTTCAGCCTGTCCGCGGCGGACCCGGCCACATGGGTCAGGTACGTCCCCTCCTCCAGTTCGTGGGGGATTGGGGAATCACAAAGGATAGTCTTGCGAAGGAAGACCACGATGCCGTCCGTCAGCCCATCCAGGAAACGAAGCGGCACGGCCAGGACCAGCTCCAGAAGCTTTAAAAGCGGGCGATAAACCCCATCCTCCAGGTCCAGCCACCCCGGCAGCCGATCCACATAGCTTCCCTCTTTCATCAAGCCCTTGCGCACCACCAGCCCATAAACCACGATGCCGATCAAAAGTGAAATCAGCGCCCCGCGCAGGTTCGTCCAGGAATAATAAGGGATGCAGGCCAGATCCGCCCCGTGCCCCAGGAAGCCCCGGGCGAGGTTGGCAGCCCGGTCCATCAACACGCCCGGCCAAAGCCCCCAGGCCGCCAGGGCCACGGCGGACGCCGTCAACATGCCGCGGCTTAACCCATTCACATACCGCGTCTTCGCGTCAAACGCCTCCTGCGCTTCGCCGTCTCGATTCTTTTCCAGGAAAAGGGCCACGAACAGCTTCGCCATATAAGCGAAGGTCAGGCCTCCGCTTACCAGGAACAAAACCTCCGCCAGACGCAGCGCCCCCGCCCCCAGGAAGCCTGCAGCGCCTAAGGCGGACGCGCCCGCAGGGACGGCCCCGCCCAAGAAGGCGATCTCGCCCCGCGCCTTTATGAGCTCCAACAGCGCCTCGTGGAGCAGGGTCTTGCTGGCATAGCCGCTTCCCAGGGGAAGACCCGCCATGCTCCACGCCCCCACGAAAAACACCGCCGCCAGCCAGGGCTTCTTCCTGCCGAACCCTCTGACCTCGTCCAATGCAAGCTTGTGCAGGTTCATGAACACCACGCCGGCCGCGCAGAACAAGGCCAGCTTGATCAGGGAATGGTTCATCATATGCAGCAGGGTTCCTTTTACAGCCAGGTCGTTCTCCTCCCCCAGCCCTACGGCGGTCCCGATCCCTACCAGGATGAACCCGATCTGGGAAATCGAGGAGCAGGCCAGGACGCGCTTCAAGTTCACGGAAAGCAGGGCCAAGACCGCCCCCAGCACCATGGTCGCCACGCCGATCAACAGGACCAGGTCCCCCCAGGCCCCGTCTTCCCGGAACATCCACAGGCTTAAGACCATGATCCCCAGGATGCCCGCCTTGGTCAGGATGCCGGACAATAAGGCGCTAGTAGGCGCGGGCGCCGCCGGATGCGCCTTTGGCAGCCAAATATGGAGGGGGAACGCGCCCGCCTTGGCCCCGAAGCCGAAGAGCATGCACAGCCCCGCCGCCCATTTCCGGGATGTCTTCATGCCGCCCGCCGCCTCCGCCAGCTGGTCGATCCGAAGCGTCCCCGCGTCATGGGCGACCAGGAACAGGCCCATGAGCAACACCATGCCGCCGATGACCGACACCGCCAGGTAAGTCCCGGCGGCCCTTAAGGAACTGTCCCTCTCATCCTGCGCCACCCACACATAGGACGCGAACGACATCATCTCAAAGAATACGAACAAGGTGAACAAGTCCTCGGCGAAGAAGCACCCCGCCGTAGCGCCTAAGGTAAACAGCACCGAGGCGTAATAGCGCCCCTGGTTCCCATATTTGCGCATATATTCCGGGGAAAAGCAAGTGCCCACCATCCAGGCGAACGCCGCCAGCGCCACATAAAGCGCCCGAAACCCATCCAGGGTAAAATACAGCCCCAGCCCGCATACCCCCGGCAGGCCTGATGCGAGAGAAGCTCCCCGCAGAACCAAGGACACCCCCACAAGCGCCACGGCAAATTCCACCGCCGTGGCCGTCCCGGCCACAAGCGCCCTCCTTTTCTCCCATAGGGCGGCCGCGACAGCGGCTAAAAAAGGAAATCCGATGAGAAACAAAACGATCATAAGCTACCTCCCGCCACTTGCCAAAACAGGTCGATGAACGGTCCCGGGGCAAGGCCAAGCACCAGGGTCAGCACCGCGAAGATGACCAACGGCACCATCATCAGGGGGCCGGGATCCAAATCCTCCAGGTCCTCTTCCCCTGCTGGAGGCGCGCCAAAGAACGCCCTTACCACAATGCTCAGCATATAGACCGCGGTAAGCAGCGCAGACAGCAAAAGCGCCGCCACGCCCAACACGGCCAGCCTCCGGTCCACATATACCGCCGCCTGGCCCAGATACCATTTGCTGATGAAGCCCGCGAACCCGGGCACGCCGGTCAGCGACAGGGCCGATACGGTAAAGGCCGCGAAAGTCTTGGGCATCCTGCGCCCCAGCCCGTCCAGCTCGTGGATATAATGCTTCCCCGCCTTGCGCTGCACCGCGCCCGCGCAGTAGAAAGCGGAAATCTTCATGACCGCGTGGAACACCAGGTGGCACAGCGCCCCCACCAGCCCGGCGGGCGTCAACAGGGTGACGCCGAACAGGATATAGGAAAGGTTGCTGATGGTGGAATACGCCAGCCTCCTTTTCAAATGCGTCTCTTTCAGGGCGCGGACGCTGCCATAGACGATGGTGAAGATCACGATCGACATGACCACGCCCTGGGCCCAGGTCCCCCGCAGGAACTCTGCGCCGAAGCTATAGTACGTGATGCGGATGATGGCGAAAGCCCCGGCTTTCACCACCGCCACGGCATGGAGCAGGGCGGTCACGGGCGTGGGAGCCACGCTCGCCTGGGGAAGCCAGGAGTTAAAAGGGCACAGGGCGGCTTTCACGCCAAACCCCAAGAACGCCAGCACATAAATGAGCAACAGGATGCCTCCCCGGTCTCCGATCTTTTCCAGGTTCAGGACGCCTCCCAACACGAACTCCGTCGTATCCCCATAGACGATGATGAAGATCAGCCCAAGGAACGCGAAAGCGGCCCCTCCCAGGGAATAGTAGAAATATTTCCGGCTGGCCAGGATGGCCTCCCGGGACAGGGTGTGCATGACAAGCGGCACTGTGACCAGGGTAAGCAGCTCATAGAAGAAGTACATGGTGAGCAGGTTGCCGGAAAAGGCGGTCCCTAAGGTGACGCCATAGGTCATGGTATAAAACATGAAGAAGTTGTTTTCATACTTTTCCCCCTCCATGTAATCGAAAGCGTAAAGCATGGCAAGGGGCCACAGGAAGGCAACCAGGGCGGCGAACACGACGGACATGCCGTCTACGCCCAGGCTGATGGTCAGGTTGCCGGCGAATCTGGCTATCAGGAAATGTTGCTTGGCCGGATGTGTCAAAACAGCCCCTACGACACAGGAGGTAAGCACGGTCAAGGCTTCCAGGTAGATCAGGCGGCTGCGCCTGTTCGGGAAAGCGATCAACTGGCTTAAGGGACCGCCGAGCAAGGGAAGCAGGACGGCGGCCAATATGAGAAAGGCTTGCATTGCGCGTTTCCTCCTTATTTACAAGGTAAAGATCCCAAAAAGCAGCGACAGGGCCGCTAACGCCACGATCGGAAGATACATGGCCGGGTTGGCGTCCAGCCTGCCCGGACTGCCCAGGCTGCCCGGACTGCCCAGGCTGCCCGGACTGCCCTGGCCCTCCCGGCGCTCCTCATCTAACCCGGGTCCGGCCGCCCCCTCCTTAAGGGAAGCGCCCGCCCTGCCAGGGAAGAACGCCCCAATGGCGATGGGGAGCAGGTAAGCGGCGGTCAAAAGGGCGCTTACCAAAAGGACAGCCGGGGCAAGGATGCCGAGCGCCCCCGGCAGGTCCAACGCCCCTTGAGCCAGGTACCACTTGGAGACGAAGCCGGACAGGGGCGGGATGCCGATCAGGCTTAAGGACAAGACGACATAACACCCCATGACCACAGGCATCCTGCGGCCCAGGCCGATATATCCGTCCACCCGCGTCTTCCCGGTCTCCCGGATCATCGCCCCTGCCACCAGGAACAGGCCGCATTTCGTGACGGCATGGAACGCCATCTGCATCAGGGACCCCCTTAGTCCCGCCGGATTCATCACAGCGCAGCCCAAAAGCACATAGGAAACCTGGCTTATGGTGGAATAGGCCAGACGCTTCTTCCATCCTTTCTCCCGAAGCGCCATGGCGGAACCCAGAAGGATGGTCAAAAGGATCAGGATAAGCCATGCCTGCTGCACCCAGCTGCCCTGCAAGAAGCCCGTCCCGAACACATAATAGACCACCCTAAGGCACCCTAAGGCTCCCGCCTTCACGATAATGCCGGACAGGACGCCCGACGCGGGGGCGGGGGCGATGGGATGGGCGGTAGGAAGCCACCCATGCAGGGGGAACATGCCCGCCTTCACGCCAAAACCCAAAAGCATGATAAACGCCGTCGCCAAAAGGAAGGGCTCTTTCCCCTGGATCAGCTCCAAGTCCAGCGCGCCGCCCAAGGTAAAGGTCAGGGTGTTGGTATAACGGGACAGGTACAGGAGGCCGAACAGCACCATATAAGCCCCGCAAAGGGAATAAAACAGATATTTCAGCCCTGCCATGACGGCCTCCTTAGACTGGCTATGAAGCACCAGGGGCATGGCCAAGATCGTCATCGCTTCATAAAATAAGTAAAACGTGACCAGGTTGCCGGAAAAGCCCAAGCCGATCAAAGCGCCCAGGGTAAGCAGGTAGAAGCCATAGTAACGCTGCTCCTTTTCCTCCTTTTCCATATAATAAAAGGAAAAAAAGCCTGCCGCCAGCCAGGCCGCGCATGTTATGCCCACGAACAGCTTTCCCAGGGAATCCACCTTAAGGTAGATCAAGAGGCTGCTGGAAAGTGAGAACAAAAGGAGCGAAGTCTCGTTCGAAACCAGGGCCAGGGTGACTGCCGCCAACAGGGCGGATACGCACAGGCAGGCCCCCGCCACGGCACAGAGGATGGTCCGATGCCTGGATTTACGCCCTAACAGGAAGGCAAGCCCCATGAGGGAAGGGAACAAGATAGAAAGCAAAAGCCACAGGGACGTCCCCATCTGTCGAACACCTCCTTAACCAAACATCTGAAGCCCCAGCTCCAGCATCTCCACGACAGGCTGGGACTGTAGGCCCAGCCAGAAATTCAGGATACAGAACACGATGCAGGAGACGGAATAAATCCCCTGGCCGCGCAGGGTAAGCGTCTGCTTGCCCGAGACCGGCGTATAGATGCGGATGACCGTCTTCATGAAATAGATCGCGTTCAAGATCGTGCTGATCGCCAGCACGATCAGTGTGGGCAGCATTTTGCCCTGATTGACCACGGCGGCCTGGGAAAACAGCAGCTTGCTGATGAACCCGGACAGCGTCGGCAGGCCTACCATGGAAAAGGCCCCGATGCTGAACGCCACGCCTGCCACCTTGTTGCGGTAAGCGGCCCCGGACAGGTCCTGGAAACGCTTGCTTCCATGGGAAACGTCCGAAAGCCCTGTGGAGGATACGAACAACAGCGCCTTTGTCGCCGAATGGGACAGGATATGGAACAGCGCCGCCACCATCCCCACATGGGTGCCCAGGCCGATGCCCATGAAGATATACCCGATCTGCGCCACGGAAGAGAACGAAATCATCCGATTGATGTCCGCCTCCTTGATGGCGCTTAAGGAACCGAAGATCATGCCGGCCAGCCCAAACAAAAACAGCACGTTGATGATCTTGCTGTCCCAATATACCTCGAAACCGATCACTCGGTAAATGATCTTGATCAACAAAAACAAATAACCCTTGCTCACCAGGGAAGAAAGCATGGCGGCGCTGGAAACCGTGGAATAGCCATAAGCGTCGGGCAGCCACGCATGGAACGGGAACAGGGCGCTTTTGATGGCAAGCCCGATGGAGATCAGACCGATCGTCACCAGCAAGGGCTCCGCATAGTCGCCGGAAGCGGCCAGGCGCGCCACCGCCTCCTGGATATTGCTCATCAAAAGATGCCCGGTCAGGTCATAAAGCATGCAGATGCCCAGAAGCAACAGGCCGGACCCCAACAGGCTCATGATCATGTAACGCACCGCCGCTTCGATGGCGCGCCCGGACTGCCGGATCATGATCAGACCGCAGGCCGCGATGGTATTAATCTCCACGAAGACATACGCCGTGAACATA
>CANPWC010000060.1 GCA_947581905.1 uncultured Acetatifactor sp. | reverse complement strand
AAGGGTGGATCTCATGCGTGTACTGGTGGATCTCAAAAGCGTACTGGTAGCCCTCACAACGCGAAATAATCACTTCTTCCTGCCCCGCACCTTGGAAAGCGCCACCAGCTTCCCATTGGGATCGATATATAAGATGGGCTTGATGTTCACCATCGTGCCCAGGACGGCAGAGGTCTTGGAAAGCCTTCCGCCCCGATAAAGGTGGTTCAGGTCGTCCACCGTGAATTGGACGCAGACATGGTCCACCAGTTCCTTCAAAACCTTGACCGTCTCTTCCAGGGACTTGCCTTCCTTTTTCATGGAAACAGCCTTTTCAATCAGCAACCCCTCTCCCAGGGATGCGGACAAGGTGTCCACTACCACGATCTTCATCTCCGGATGGGCCTCCATGACCTGGCCTGCCACCATCACCACATTGTTATAGCCGCCGCTCAAGGCGGAAGAAAAGCTTACATGGAGCACATCCTTCCCTTCCCGGGCATATCTTTCAAACTTCTCCTCAATGACGGCTGGATTGCTCGCCATGGTGCCCACTTTCCTGCCGGAACGCATCACGTCATAAAATTCCCGGATGGGCATCTCCTTCCCATCCCCGTACATTTCCTCTTCTACCGTATAATAATGCGGGATCACGCCAATCCCATCCTTGGTTATATATTCCTGTGGCAGATCCGAGTTGCTCTCTGTAGTGATCACAAATTCCCTCATAATAACCTCCATTTCCCGGACATCCCTAAACCCATCCGCCTGGAATGTCCATTTACGCTTTCATCATAACAAAAAGTGGAAAAAGCGTCAATCCTTAAGAACGCGAAATCCGAACACTGGCAACAGCCAATGTTCGGATCCGCACGACTTAGTGGAGTAGACGGGAGTCGAACCCGTGTCCAAAAGCCTATTCCCTGTCCTTCTACTATCATAGCGCGTCCTCGTGGTTTCCCCCATTCCCTCCCGTGTCAGGCAACGCGCTGCCTGGCACGCTTGGTAGCTTCATGGTACGCCCGTGCGCGCAAAGCTTAACGCACGTCGTTTCTCACAGAGTCGATGCCCGGATCCTAGGATGTGAGTGCCCTAGGGCGGACAGCTGCCCTTAGGCAGCGTATGCTAAATTATCTTCAGCGTTTATATTTAGGTTTGTGATTAACGTGTCACAACGGATAGCTTCTCCAGCTGCAAGACCCCTGTCGAAACCTTGACTACCCCATATGGAAAGGTCTTTCCTCTTTTACTATAAGCCAAACACGCCTCCTTGTCAATCATTTTTGAACTGCCTGGAGGCCTTGAACTCTTTCTGCGCCTCCCGCTCCTGGTCCCGCTTCGCGATGCTCTCCCGCTTGTCATAGAGCTTCTTGCCCTTTGCCAGGCCGATTTCCAGCTTCGCCCTGCCATCCTTAAAATATACCCGCAACGGGACCAGGGTATAACCATTTTGGGCCACTTTGCCCGCAAGCTTGCGGATTTCATATTTGTGCATGAGAAGCTTCTTTACGCGCAACGGATCCTTATTGAAAATATTACCCTTTTCATAAGGGCTGATGTGCATCCCATAGACGAACAGCTCGCCGTTTTCAAGGCGGATGAAAGCCTCCTTGATGCTGCACTTGCCCATGCGCAGGGACTTGACCTCGGTGCCGTGCAGCACCAGGCCCACTTCATGGCTTTCTTCTATGAAATAATCATGGTATGCCTTCTTATTATTGGCAACCAGCTTCTCCTCCTTAAGTTTCGCCATTATGCCGATTCTCCTTTTAAACCGCGATAAAAAAAGCACCCTATCACTAGAGTGCTTTCCATTCGGCCTTTAGAATATGCTCAAGTTCAGGATGACCGCCACCAACATGAAGCATACGGCGACGATCTTGGTCAGCTTCACCAGCAAGCCCTCCATCGAACGCCCCTTATTCTTGCCCCAATAGGTCTCTGCCGCGCCGCTGATGGCTCCCAGCCCTGCGGACTTCCCTTCCTGCATCAAAACCAACACTACAAGTGCTATACAGATCAATATGAAAAGAATGGTCAGAATAATCTTCAGTACTCCCATTTGTACACCTCCTAACGCCACACGCAAGAGTGATTGTACCACAATTAAGGAAAGATTTCAACTACTTTTTTCATATCTGGGCAAAAATAATGCCGATAAGGCATCAAGGCGCCGGCAGGACGACAAGCCTATAAGCCGTCCGTAAACGCCGGCAGGACGGCATCCTTTATAAGCCGTCCGTAAGCGCCTCCACTTCATATCCCATGTAGACGTCCTCTAACGCCACATCGGGGTCTGTTGCAAGAAGCTTATGGTCCTTGATCAGGACGGCACGAATGCCGCATTCCCTAAGGGGCTCCAGGTCCGCCCCCACCATTTCCTCCTTGCCATAATACAAGGCGGAAGCTAGCATAAGCTCCGCGCAGCCCATCTGGTCGGAATAAACCGTGAAGCTGTCCGCCGCCGTCCTGGGCAGCCCGTTTTCCAAAGACAGGTACAGCGTTTTCCGCTTCCCGTCCGCCGTGATATAAAAGCGCCGCTCATCCATGCCCACCACTGGGAAATTCCGATAGGAGACAAAAGACATGGGACCATGGTAATCCAGGCGGGCCGCCTGGAACGCCAGGTCGGCAGGGCGGTCGAACAGGTTCAGGCTATAGCTTATGCCGCTGTCCTCGTCCAGATTGCGGATATATCCGTCATAGCTGGATAAATTCCCTCTGCGAAACCCGGCCTGCGCCAGGGAATCCGCCGCGTAGTCCACCAGGAACGCGTTCTTCATCCAGCCAAAGGAAAGCGCGCCGCCAAGCTCCTCTTCCTCCAAGAAAGACAGATATTCGTCCGAAATCCGAAGGATGGCTTTGCCGTCCCCCAGAAGCTCGACCGCGACGCTTGCCGGATCCCGTGCGTAACCTGCGATGCGCCCGAACAATTCCCGCAGCATTCCATTTTCTTCCGGGTCGAAATCCAATGTCTGCCAGTCCTCCGTACAGGAAAAAATATTCGCGTAAAGGCGAAACGCCGGACCCAGGTAAATCGTCCGGTCCCCATACTTTTCAATGAGCTCTAACGCCTCATATAAGGCTTCATCCAGCTTTACTTCCTCATTGGGGGAAGCGTTGAGCGTATACAGGTTCCCCGTTGCCTCCTGGCCGTCATCCAACGCTTTCCCCGCCTTTAAGCAGGCCTCGGAATAAATCGCCTTGATGGACCGGCTCTCACTCTTCGCGGACCGGTCCAAGGCTCCCAGGTCATAATTCAGGACAAGCTCCTCGGCATAGAGCGAGCCGTCGCCGGTGGCGGTTATGACCTGCCATCCTTTCTCCACCCCGGTCAACAAGACGACGGCATAGGAAATGGACGCCACGGCGACGACCAGGAAAGCAAGGGCCAAGATCAGCCTGGCTTTCACATGCTTGTCCGATAATTCCACTTTCTGGACCTTGGGGGCATAACCGCCCCCTCCTCTTCTTACGCCGCGCCCCATTTAGACGACCGCCAACAGAAGCAGCAAAAGGAAGAGCAAAAGGATGACTCCCAGGACGATGAAGCCGATGACGGCTCCTTTTTTGCACATCCGATAATTCCGGATATAATTGAACCGTCTGAACAGGAACGCCGCGATCAGCCCAAGCACCGGCAGGAAGAAAGAGGCGACGGCATAAAGCCTGTTGCCGGTGTCATGCACCGGTGCTGCCAGGAACTGCTCCTCTGCGGCAGTGTTCAGGGCTTCCTTTTCCTCCGCGGACATTTTGATCTTCTCCGGATCGTGGGTGATCGTGATCGCCTTGATCGGCTCTCCTTTCTCACGAAGCTTCTTATATTTCTCGATCTCCTCCTTATTGCCATAGACCCAATGGTCGTGCCCGATGTCCACAAATTCGGGCTTGTCTACGGAATAGTCGTGGATCGAGGGATCATAGGTGTATAGGATCTTATTCTTCTCAAGCTGCGGATCCGGGATCGGGATCGCGGAGATGAGGGAATGCGTATAAGGGTGGAGCGGGTAATTAAAGAGCTCTTCCGCGGACGCGACCTCCACGATCCTCCCCTTATAGATTACGCCGATCCGATCGGAAATAAAACGTACCACCGACAGGTCGTGGGCAATGAACAGGTAAGTCAGGTGCTTCTCTTTCTGGAACTTCTTCATCAGGTTCAGCACCTGGGCACGGATGGACACGTCCAAAGCGGAGATGGGCTCGTCAGCGACCACCAGCTCGGGCTCCATGACCATCGCGCGGGCGATGCCGATCCTCTGCCTCTGTCCGCCGGAGAACTCATGGGGATAACGGGTCAGATGCTCCGGCAGAAGCCCTACCTCGTCAATGATGTTTTCCACCTTGCGGACCCGGTCCGCCTCGTTTTTAAACAGATGGAAATTGTACAAGCCTTCCGAAATGATATAGTCTACAGTGGCGCGCTCATTCAAAGATGCCGCTGGATCCTGGAACACCATCTGGATGTTGCGGATGACTTCCCGGTCCAACGCATGGGAGATTTTGCCGGAAATCCTCGTTCCGCGGTAATCGATCTCGCCGGCGGCCAGGGGGTTGACCCGGATGACGGCACGTCCGATCGTCGTCTTGCCGGAGCCGGACTCCCCTACCAGGGAAAAAGTCTCGCCCCGGTAAATGTCAAAGGAGGCGTCCGTAACGGCATGGACGGCATTGTCTCCCTTGCCGAACGTGATATCCACATTTTTCAAACTTAATAAGATTTCCCTGCCGTCCTTATCCACAGGGCAGGCGCCCAGGAGGCTCTTCTTGTTCTCTTTACTCAACTTGTCCGCCTCCTTTCTTACACTTCTTCCACATTGTAAGCATTCAGTATCTTCTCATGGATATTCTGGATGCCCTCGGGCTTCTCAATCTTCGGGGACCTGGGATCCAACAGCCAGGTCTTGGCGTAATGGGTATCCGTCACCTGGAACATGGGCGGCTCCTCCAGGGTGTCGATCTTAAGGCAGAACGGGTTACGGGGCGCGAAAGCGTCTCCCACGATATTATTATAAAGGGAAGGCGGCGTACCCGTAATGGAATACAGCTTGCTGCCGCTTTGCGCCAGCTGCGGAAGGCTGGAAAGCAGGGCCCAGGTATACGGATGGCGAGGATCATAGAACACCTCTTCCACGCTGCCCAGTTCAACCACCTGTCCGGCATACAGCACCGCCACACGGTCTGCGATATTGGCCACGACGCCCAGGTCGTGGGTGATGAATACGATGGTATAGCCAAACTCCTTTTGCAGGTCCTTGATCAGCTTCAAGATCTGCGCCTGGATGGTCACGTCCAACGCGGTCGTCGGCTCGTCGCAGATCAAGATCTTCGGCTGGCAGGAAAGGGCGATGGCGATAACGATCCTCTGCCTCATGCCGCCGGAATACTGGAACGGATAATCGTCAAAACGGCTTTCCGCCTTGGGGATGCCCACCTTGTGCATCAGCTCGATGGCGCGCCTCCTGGCTTCCACTTCGGAGCAGCCCTGATGACGCACGATGACGGAGGTGATCTGCTTTCCGATTGTGACGATCGGGTTCAGGCTCGTCATAGGATCCTGGAACACCGTGGCGATCCTGCTTCCGCGGATCTGGTTCCAGTCCCCCGCGAACTTCACGTTGGCAAGGTTCAGGATACAGGTCCCGTGCAGCTTCTCCGCGGTCTCATCCAGGTATTTCACACGGAAAGCCACCGTGTCAAAGACCTTGTTCCTCTGGACCTCGTCGTCCAGGTCCACGCCCATCGTCATCGCCTGCTTTAGGGCTTTGAGCAACCCGTTCCTCAACTGCAGGCGCTTATGAAAGCCATACCGGCCAATGGAAAGATAGATTTCCTTGGCAAGGATTTCGTTGCGCTCCAGGGTCTTCTGGTCAGGGACGCCCTTGATCTCCTCGGCATAGCGGGCTTTCAGCTCTCCCATCTTCTTCTCATAGTCCCTCTGGTAAGCCGCGTCCTTGGACGTCGCCTCCTTGTGTTCTTTGGCTTTCTTTTCGTTTTCCGCTTTCAGTTCCTTGATCTTGGCGTCATATTCCTTAATCTGCTTGGAAGCCTCCGCGATCTCCTTCTTCTGGCTCTTAGGATCCAGGGTCTGTTTTAAGTTGAACACGTTCGTACGTCCATCCACCAGTTCCTTCATGGCGCGTTCCATTTCCGCCTCCTCCTGGTGGGACAGCCCCATACGTTCCTTACGCTCCGCTTCCAGCTTCTTCATCTCCACCCAGGTCGCCGCGCCGAACTCATATTTGGAATATTCATCCAATTTTGATTTGGCGTATTTGATGAAGTTCTGGGCGACGGAGCCGTTCGATACATGCGTATCCGCCAGCTCCTCATCTGAAAAGATCAAGCGTCCCTCCGAGATAAAGCCGTTGGAATCCAACATTCCCGCGAAAGTCTTGGTGAACACGGACTTGCCGGAACCGGATTCGCCCACGATGGCGATCGATTCATTTTCATAAATATCAAGGTCTATTCCACGGATGGCGGTCAATACCCTGCCGCGGACGCGGAATTTGACATGGAGGTCACGAACGGATAGCAATACTTTCTTCTCTTCTTCCATCTATAAGCCCTCCTTACATATGTGTCCTGGGGTCGGATGCGTCGCCCAGGTTCTGGCCGACCACATAGAGCACCACGGTGATCACGGAAGCGACAGCGACAGGCGACCAGAACTCCCACCCCCAGCCAGGAGTGGACATGGCATTCTGCGCCTCCTGGATCAGACGTCCCAGGGTGGCCTCATTGATGCCGAGCCCGATATAGCTTAAGAACACCTCGTAGGAGATGTAGCCCGGAATCGCCCCGGCGATCTCCAGCACGATGACGGAAGTCATGAACGGAAGAATGTTCTTTAACGCGATCTTGAAGATGTTCGTGCCAAGGCATCGGGATGCCAGGTTATATTCGTGGTCACGGATGATGATGACACGGGTCCTTATATAGTAGGCCATACCCAGCCACCCGATGACCGTCATGGCAAAGACCAACGTCCAGAAGCTGGGAGAAAAGACCAGCACCATGACGGAGATCAACAGGGTCATGGGGATATTGCCCAGCACGTTGTAAACCTCGTTCATGACGATGTCCACCTTGCGGGAGAAACCCCAGATGGCGCCTAAAATGATGCCGATGGTCATATTGATGGCCGCGCAGATGACGGCAAGCATAATGGAAAGGCGGGAACCATGCCAGATAGAGTCAAACGTGGACGCCCCCTGTCCGCTGGTGCCGAAGAGCCACTTCACGTTGAAGCCGAAATGCTCGATCGCCTTCTTCGGCGTCAGGTGCTGCGCCCCCAAATCCGTCAGGTACAGGTACGGATTCACTTCCGGATCATAACCGATGATGACAGGGTAAATGAAAGCGAAAGCGATCAAGATGCCCAACAGGGAAAGGACGAAAATGTTGACCTTGTTACGGAAAAACACACGGAACACGGACCTCCAATAGGAATACCGGGGAGCGGTAATTTTCTCGGAAGCGAGTTCGTCATGATTGATGGGGGCGAAAAGCTCCTCATCAGACATATGATACTTTTTGCTGAAATCTTCCACTCTGCTCACCTCGCTTTATCCGTAAAGGAAATTCTGGGATCCACCATGGCCATCAATACGTCGCCCAGGATCAGGGACAACACGGATAAGGCTGCATAGAACAGCGTCACGCCTACGATGACCGAGTTATCATACTGGTTGATGGCGTCGATCAGGAGTCCGCCCGCGCCGGGAACCAGGTACACGCGCTCCGTGATCAGGGCGCCCGTCATGGCAAACAGGATGGTGCCGGGAATCCCCTGCACGATCGGGATGGCTGCCACCTTCATGACGTGCTTGAAGAAGATCTCCGTCTCCGACATTCCGCCGGACCTGGCGAACTTCACATAATCTGAATTCATCTGGTCGATCATATACCGGCGCATCCATTTCATCATGCTGGCGATGGACGGCAGGGCCAGGGATATGATCGGCAAGACATACATCGCCTTCGTCACATTATCCATGTCGAACATGGTCGGCAGGCCTATGGAGCTGCCGATGCCCCTGAATAAGAAGATATACGCCAAGGACGGGACGGCGGATATGAACATGATGTAAACCGTTCCAGCCTTGTCCAAAATCCCTTCCTTGAAACGCGCCATCAAAACGCCGATGGGCAGTCCCAGGACATACGTGACGATGGATGCGATAATGCCGATCAGGAACGAATAGCCCAGGCGGGAATAGCTTCCGCGCACCGTCAGGACATTGGTATAATCATCCACGAAACGCGCCTGCAGCATTTCGCTGGCATCCTTGGAACCCGCGATATAAGTGGCTGTGTGCAGGTCGTCCGCGCTCATCTCGGTCAGCCCCGTGGGATAGGTGATGGATGACTGCACCCAAGAGCCCTGGCTCTGCGTCATCGTAGTGAACACATCCACGCCGCGGCTGATGGAGAAGCTGGCGCCCAGGTTGATCGTGGCCAGGTTCTGATGGATGTAAGGGAATTTATGGTTGAAATAAAGAAGATATTTGTGCTTTGTCCCATTGCCGATAATGGCAGGCGCAAACTTGTCGCCGCCATAGAGGGGGTCATGGAGCGTAAAGGTCAGCTTCCTCTCCCCAATGTCATTATATTCCGGCACATAATGGATGTTGTCCACCTGGACAATCCCGGTAAAATATATCCAGAGCCGCTCGAGCAAAGAATGATCCTTATAGGCGAACAGGGCGGGTTGTCCTCCGGCAGCGATCCTGCCCCTGGATACCACGGCGCCCAACCGTTCCACCTTGTAGCCCTTGGACTCATAATATTCATAAAATTGCTTCGTATATTCTACAGTAAGTTCCGAGTCGCTGCTGCCATCCGCGTCACGTCCAAGCTTCACGGCTTCCGTACGGGTCTCTTCGTCGATTTCCCCGTTCTGGCGGAGCATCAGCATATAATCAGCATAAGGGACATAATCCAGATACCCGAACAGTTCCCACTGCTGAAGCATATAGGTACGCCTGTTATTGTTGGCCTGCTTGCCAAAGTTGCCATCCTTGGCAAATACGAGGTCCCTGTTCATCAATCCATAGACCAACAGCATCACGATAAAGACCACCAGGATGATGGATACGATTCCGTGCACCAGTCTTTTAAATACGTATTTTCCCATAAATCATCAACCCTCTGAAATGAATTTTGCCACAAGCGGCCATACGTCCGCTTATTGGGGGTTTACATCTGCACATTTTTGAGTAACGCAAAGGGGGCGGGGAATTCCTCGCCCCCTTTGGTCATTATTGATAAAGAAAAAATCTCAAGGGTGTCTGACCCCGGCTTCTTACCAAAGTCCCAGGGCGTAGGTCATGTAACCGCCGGATACCACCGTATCCAGGTAGGTCTGCGCATCACCATAGTCAGGGCCCCAGCCGGTATTTCCGCCGTAATCGTAGTTCATCTGATAACCGAACTCGCCGTAATAAACAGCATAGCTCTCATTGTCGCTGGATCCGGCGGGAACCAGGTTGATGATGACCCTGCCGCCAAGGTTCTCTTCCAGAATCTGCTTCTGGGCCTGGTTCATGGCAGAGCCTGTGGTGCTGTAATCTTCATAAACCATGTCAAGGTAGATCGGGTTCTCAGCGCTGATCTCAACGCCTTCCGCCGCCAGTTCCTCTACAGCCTTGTCCATGTAGGTGGCAGCTTCCTGCGGCAAGTACCAGCCGTCAAAGCCAAGGCTGGAGCCTGCGCCGTCAGCGCCCGCGGGATCCCAAACCTTCATGGGATAACCATCCGCCGTGATCTGGGCCTGCAGGATCTCGCCATAGAACGTGCCAATCGGGTATGTGGTGGAGGTGCCGTTGATGTCAACGGTGATCTCCTCGGAGGTGCTGATGAAGTTGCCGGGCACATAAGAGTTGGTCAAACGGGCATACTTCAAATCCTCGCCTCTGGAAAGGGCGTTCACGGTTGCGCGGTCGTTGGCAAAGGCAAGGGCCAGGCGGAAGTTCTGGTTCATCATGGCAGCATGGCTGCGGTCCGCCTGAGTCTTGGTCTTGGTGGAAACGACCTGGGTCTCATCGTTGTAGTTCGCATAAGCATAACGGTCCACGTTGATGAAGTTGACGAAGGAAGTGGCGCTGTCGGAAACGATATAAGCGTACTTATCAAAGTAGTTCTTTCCATCGGGATCATCAGGCACCGTGGTAGCCTTCGCCTGCTCAAGGGCAGCCGCGTTAAGGCCTACGCCGCCATTGAACGTGCCGTTCATGTAGCCGTTCCAGGTGAACAGGTCATCCGTGCCGTCGTTCCACTTCATGGTGATGGTCTTGATCTGGACCTTGTCCGCATCATAGTAGGTCGGGTTCGCGGTAAGGACGATGGTGTTCTGGTAGGTATAGTTGCTTACCAGGTAAGCGCCGCAGTACACGATGTGCTGCGCGTCGGAACCGAAAGTATAGTCGGCAGCGGAAGGATCGAACTCCTCGCCGAACTTGCCGCCCTGGGACTCATAATAGCTGCGGCACAGAGGCGCCATCGCGGAATAGCCAACTACGGACAAAAACCACGGGGTAGGCTCGCTCAAAGTATACTCCAGGGTATAATCATCAATCGCCTTGACGCCTACTTCGGAGAAATCGGTGATCTCGCCGGTAGCATAAGCCTCCAGGTTCTTGATGCAGGAAACGACCGCATACAGGCCGCCGCTAGGGGTGTCGCCGATATGCTGCAGGGCCGCCACGAAGTCGTCAGCGGTAAGCTCCGCCACTTCGGTGCCCTGGTAAGTAACCCATTTCACGCCTTTACGAAGGTGGAACGTATAGGTCAGGCTGTCATCGGAAATCTCATAGCTCTCCGCAAGGGCAGGCTGCTGGATGTTCTCCGCGTCGTAGCGAAGCAGGCCGTCCCAAGTGGCGGAAAGGGTCCGTCCATCAGCGGTCTTGGAAGAGGACAGGTAATCCCAGGTGGTAGGCTCATAATTGGAGTTATGGGCGAACGTGTAGCTGTCAGCCAGGGTGACGTTGTTGTCCGCGGCCCACTGCTTCGCATAATCCAGCCACGTGCCGGTTCCCTTTAACTCGCTCCAATGGGTGGTAAGTTCCGTACGCTCTTCCGGGGTAAGCAGACGGTCCGCGACAAGCATTCCGCTATACGCACGGACTTCGCCGTCAAAGCCCCATTCCACGGCGGGAACGGTGTGAGGGATGATGGCGCTGATGGAGTAGTTGCCGGCGTCGTTCACATAAGGGGTGACAGCGCCCGCCTCCAGGAACTTCGCCTCGGCGATCGCCATCTTTGCCAAACGTAAGCTTACGTTGGTCTCGGCAAGGGCCTCATCGTAATAAGCCTGATACTCTCCGAAGATCTCGTTGTAGATCTCTTCGGATTCCGCTTCATGGGCGTTCACGTCGATGGCGTCCTGCTTATTCAGGTCAGCCATAAGCGTGCCGTCGTCCTCGGTGGAAGCAGCCTGGCTTTCGTCCGTGCCAGCCGTCTCGTCCGTGCCGGCCGTTTCATCCGTGCCAGCTGACTCATCCGTGCCAGATGTCTGCTCGGTGTCGTCGGCGTCAGGAGCCTGGCTGTCGTCCGTATTGCCGCCGCATGCGACCATGGAAAGGACCATGGCTGCCGCAAGCAACAATGCCAACAATTTCTTTTTCATGTTTTTTCCTCCTTGTTTGGATTTTATTTCTTTAACCTCTTAAAATACTTCCCTGAATTTTCATAATCTCCTCATCAGAAACAGCACCTCGAAAGGTTAAATTCATAAGAAAACATAAGGCCGCCACCCTTCGGCAGCCCTTTCTGCCGGTCTGGCGACCTGTGGCGGCGCTTTGATTCTTTATTGTGTCAAAGCGTTTTCCGCTACTAAATCAACATTATAAAGTTTATATAATTTTTGTCAAGGCCTTTTTCCCGAGTTATCCGCCTTTTTATACATTTTATGATGAAATGTGAACATCGCGGCGCTCCATCGCCGCTATATAAAGTTATATTACATCAAGCTCCTTGATCAAAAGTCCCTGGGAACGGCTTTCTTTGTACGCCGTTTCCAAGGACTTTCCAAAACAAACACTCAGGGAAGATATCGATCGCTTATATGTGCCTAAAACGCCTTCCCCGCCAGGATCTCACAATAATCCTTATAATTCTTACGCAAGAGCTGTGGCGTGTCCAGGCCGTAAGGGCACTTGGCCTTGCACTGGTTGCAGTTAAGGCATCCCTCAATGCGCTTCATCATCGCCTGGCTCTGCGGCGTCAGATGCGCCGCGGAAGGGGAACGGCGGATCAAGAGGCTCATGCGGGCGCAAGTGTTGATCTCGATGCCGGCCGGGCAAGGCATGCAATAACCGCATCCCCTGCAGAAATCCCCCAACAGTTCCTGCCTGTCTTTCGCTATGACCGCCTGGATCTTGTCCGTCATGGCAGGAGGGTTGTCAATATAGGACAGGAACTCATCCAATTCCTTTTCACGCTGGATGCCCCAGATCGGCAGCACGTCGTCATATTGCGCCAAGAACGCATAGGCCGCAGCGGAATCCGTGATCAAGCCGCCGGAAAGGGCTTTCATGGCGACAAAGCCCATGTCCGCCTCCTTACATTTCCTTACCAGCCCTAATTCCTTGTCCGTCGCCAGATAACTGAACGGAAACTGCAGCGTTTCATACAGGCCGCTGTCCACCGCCTCATGGGCCACGTTCAGCCGATGGTTGGTGATGCCGATGTGGCGGATCTTGCCCTGTCCCTTCGCCTCCAGCATGGCCTCGTACAAGCCGCTTCCATCGTCCGGCTTAGGGCAGAACG
>CANPWC010000059.1 GCA_947581905.1 uncultured Acetatifactor sp. | reverse complement strand
GCCGTCCGTATCCGTATGCCCTTCAATGATGATCTCCGCGATGTAGGGGAGGTAATTGTCCTGCAGCAGCACATCCAGGTACAAGGGGATGATCTCCCGCAAAGTCTCCTGGCTGTCCGCCGTCAGGGTGGCGCTGTTATATTGGAAAAGCACATCCGAAGAAAACGTGATGGAGCCTGTCTGGGGATCCACGGTCATGCTGGAGTTGGTGAACCGGTTCTGCAATTCGCCGATGATGTCCGTACGGATGCCCACGATATCCTGCAGCTCGCTTTTGGTCGTGGCAAGCTCCTGCTGGGCCGTTTCCAATTCCAACTGGGACGTCGCCAGCTGCGCCTGGGCGTCCTCGATCTGCTGATAAGCCGCCTGCAGCTCCTCCTGGGTCATGGCCGCCTGGTCATAGGCCTCCTGTAATTGGGCGAGGGACGCCGCAAGTTCCTTGTTGGAAGCCTCGATCTCTTGCCGGGACCTGTCCAGATCCTCTTTCGCCAGGTCCAATTCCTGCTTGGCCGAGTTAAGCTCCACCTGCGTACGCTCCAGATCCGTGGTCTTCTGCCTGTAAATCGCCAGCGTAATGGCAATGATCAGGATGAAGATCAACAGAAGCGCCGCCATCATATCGGAAAAAGATTGCCAATAGCTTGGCTCTTCAAAAGCCGCCCGCCTTCTCTGTCTATTTTTCATAAGTCTCCCTCATTTGATTAAACGTATACAGCTGGTTCGACACCTCGTCGGTCAAAAAGTCGCCCGTGGCCTTTAACTGCCTCTCCTGTTCCTCTAAGCGCCTGGAAAACTCCGCCTGCCGCTCCAAAAACTGCTCCATGCCGTGCAATAGGTTCTGGTTCTCCTCCATAAGCTGCCGGGCGGCGGCCTCCATCCCCTGGTAATTCTTGGCGCTCTGCTCCTGGGTCTTGCAGGTATAGTTCAAGACCCTGCCCAGCTTCTCGAAATCCGCCCCCATGGTCTGCGTCATCTGGGACAGGAACTGGTCCACGATCCGCTCCATGCCTTTGACCTGCTCCGCGGAGCTGCCTTTCAAAAATTCCTGGATCGACTTTAAGGAATTGGCCATGTTCGCCTGGTAGATCAGCATGGCCCTGGCGTTCTCATCCGCCGTCTCCACCACGGGAGCCACATATTCCCGGTACATCTCCAAATATTCCGAAAGCTTCTCATACGCATCCGCCATGATGCCGCGATAGATGAAATTAAAGACCAGGGAAAAGAAGATGCCGTATACGGAAGTGTGGAACGCCACCTTCATGCCGTCCAGCAAAGGCCCCACATTGTCCGAAATCGTATAAATGTCATTGCCGTCAAAGCTTCCCAAGCCTAAGGACAAGCCCAGGAACGTGCCCAGGATGCCCAGCCCCGTCAGGGTCCCGGAAATGGCGGAATTAAAATGGGTCGCCCCTACCCGGTCCAACAAGTCCTCATTAATGTATTCTTCCAGGTCGCAGGTGGCGGACAGGCCCCTCTTGGTACGATACCCCGCCATCCTCTTCTGGTACCGATAGAAAGCGTCATCCAAGATCTCGTTATGGAACACGCTCTTCCGATTCCAATATTGATCCCAGAGGCTTCCCTCTTTCTTCTGGTGCTCGTTCCAGATCGTGTCCGTGGCCGCGACCAGGGCGTCCGTGCAAAGGTTGAGCCGGATAAAGCATGCCGCGGACGCCAAAAACAGGATGCCGATGATGACCAGGAACCCTACATTGATGAGCAGGTTGCTCATGGACGAAACCTTGCCGCTAAATACGCCGTTGATGTACAAAACGACGCCCAGCACCAGCATATACAATGGAAATAAAAACAGAAACAACTTATTCCTCATATGAAACCTCCTGTAAGACCTTTCCTTCCGTTATTATCCCATAATTCCACACGCCGCACAAGGACCTTAATGAAATCTTAATCAATTATTAGGAATCTTTCCCATCCGTCTCCCCTTTTTATGCGTTGATTATTCATTTCTGTGAATATTTATGCAAATTATTCAAAAAATTCATTGTTATATGCACATTTTGTCGCTTGCATTCCACAGGATTTTGTTGTATAGTGTTTTCATCTTGAGAAAACGGAGGCACACCCTTATGAAAGAAAAAGTCGTATTGGCATATTCCGGCGGCCTGGACACGACCGCCATCATCCCTTGGTTAAAGGAAAATTTTGATTATGAAGTGATCTGCGTCTGCGTGGACTGCGGACAGGAAGAGGAGCTGGACGGCCTGGAAGAGCGCGCGAAGTTCTGCGGGGCCGAGAAGCTTTACGTCCTGGACGTGATCGATGAGTTCTGCGACGAGTACATCGTTCCCTGCGTCCAGGCGAACGCCATCTATGAAAACAAGTACCTGTTAGGCACTTCCATGGCGCGTCCCTTGATCGCCAAGAAGCTGGTGGAGATCGCGCGCAAGGAAGGCGCCGTCGCCATCTGCCATGGCGCGACAGGCAAGGGCAACGACCAGATCCGGTTCGAGCTGGGCATTAAGGCTTTGGCTCCCGACATCAAGATCATCGCCGCCTGGAGGAACGACAAGTGGACCATGGATTCCAGGGAATCCGAAATCGCTTATTGTAAAGCGCACGGCATCCATCTTCCGTTCTCCGCGGACTCCTCTTACAGCCGCGACCGCAACATCTGGCACATCAGCCATGAGGGCCTGGAGCTGGAGGATCCCGCCAACGAGCCTAATTATGAGCATCTGCTGGTGCTGGGCACCACCCCGCAGAAGGCTCCGGACGAGGGCGAATATGTGACGATGGCCTTTGAAAAGGGCGTTCCCGTTTCCTTAAACGGCGAAGCCATGAAAGTATCCGACATCATCCGCAAGCTCAACGCCTTAGGCGGCAAGCACGGCATCGGCATCATCGACATCGTGGAGAACCGTGTGGTCGGCATGAAGTCCCGCGGCGTCTACGAGACCCCGGGAGGGACCATCCTGATGGAAGCGCACCAGCAGCTGGAAGAATTGATCCTGGACCGCGACACTTACGCCATGAAGAAGGAAATGGGCAGCCGCTTCGCCAGCTTAGTCTATGAAGGCAAGTGGTTCACGCCGCTTCGTGAGGCTGAGCAGGCTTTCATTGAGAAGACCCAGGAATATGTGACCGGCGAAGTGAAGTTCCAGCTTTACAAAGGCAACATCATCAAGGCCGGGACCACCTCCCCTTACTCTTTATATAATGAAAAGATCGCCTCTTTCACCACCGGCGACCTGTATGACCATCATGACGCGGAGGGCTTCATCAACCTGTTCGGCCTCTCCTGCAAAGTACGCGCCATGAAGATGCAGGAAGTAAACAAGCAATAAACTGGAGAGCCCCGGATGGAAGTTTTGCACTGCTTTTTCCTGATCTATTGGATCGTTTTAAACATAGTCGGCTTCGTCCTAATGGGCGTAGATAAAAAAAGGGCCATCCGGGGTGCCTGGCGCATCTCGGAGGCCTCTCTTTTCCTGGCCGCGCTTTTGGGAGGCAGCCTGGGTTCCTTTTTGGGCATGCGTTATTTCCATCATAAGACAAGGCATTGGTACTTCGTGGTGGGAATGCCCGCGATCTTCCTTCTGCAGGCGGTCCTGGCGCTTTATCTTGGGAAGCTCTTCTAGCCCCTGGCGCTTCTTTCTAAGCCCGATAGTGCTTTGAAACCTGCTTAAGGTCAGAGGATTTTCTCCATGCCCAGCTTATAAGGCACCAGCCCGCAGCTTTCATAGAAAGCCATGGCGGGCGGGTTGCAATGCCAGACGTTAAGCGTGACATTGTAGCAGCCCAGCCCCCTCGCATAATCCAGCACATATTCATATATCCTCTTTCCAATATGCCGTCCGCGCAGGGCCTCGTCCACGCATAGATCGTCAATGTAAAGCGTGGTGATGTCCGTCAGGATATTGTCGTTGGGATGCCTTTGAATGATACAGAACGCATACCCCATCACCTGGTCCTGTTCATCCACGCCCACGAAAACGGGGCGATCGTCATCCTTAAGGATTTCCTCCAGCTCCGCATCCGTATATTTCCTCACATTGGGCTTGAACAGGTCCGGCCTGCCCACATGATGGACCATAAGCACTTGGCTAAGCAGCCTGTCAATCCCCTCCAAATCCTTGATCGTACCCCTCCTGATGATCATATCCTTCACCTCCTAATCGCTCGGATGCGTGTTCAAACGTCCCTGTAACGCATTGTAGCCCCCATCATCGGTCTTGTCAAGAAGCGGGGATGCGTGGTACAATAAATCCACCGTCATTGGTGCCGGAGCGTCACGAATGACCGGTCGGATAACATAAGGGGACGCTTGTCGGCGTCCCATGTTCGCTCCAGAATGGAGATTCTATGACCGCACTTCAGGTAAACTCCATGAAGCAATTCATGGCACAGCTTCTTACCACGGAAGCTTTCGACATCTTCCTCTTAGTGGAGGCTTCCGTCTCCGCCGCCAATACCGTCACCATAGACGGCAGGCGAAACAAAGACTTTTTCCCAGAAGAGGAAGCCTCCCTACAGGCCCCGGGCGAGGCGTTCACGCCTTGGGGCAACTTAAAAGGGCTATGCTACTTCCTGATGAAAGGGAAGCGCACGCCCTTAGCTTTCAAGTTCGTCTTCCATCTAAAGCCTTCCCTTGCGGAAAAGCTTTTAAAAAGGGACGGGGCCGCGGAAACGGATTCCGTGCAGGCCCTTGTTTTGACCGTCCGCTACAATGATGGGTCCAAGGCCATCCTCACGACAGGCGTTTCCTACCGGACCTTTGTCGCTTCCAAAGAAGCGGAGGGCATCTGGGACCGCGCCCTGGAACGCTACCTGACGCAGAAAGGCATCGCTACGGAGCGTCTGTGAGGGAGTCCCCCTCCTGGCTAGCGGCGGGCGTCTGCTGGGCATCCCCCTCTTGGCCCGATCCTGCCGCCTCAGGCGTCCAATCTAAGGCAGGGTTAGCCGCATCGTTGCGCAGCTCTTCCGGCAAGGCTTCCTTGATCGCGTGGTAATAGTCGCTTCGCAAGATATAGGCGCTGAACTGATACCTGTCTTTTACCTCCTGCTGGCAAGCGGACAGATACTCTTCCCTGGCTTCCCCTCCTTCCAACTGCTGCCTGGAGCCTGCGATCCTCACAGGGGCCGACTGCTCCCCATGGGTCTTCTGATAATCCTCCAGGATCCCGCCCAATCCGCGCTCTTCTGTATAACCGGCGATATCGTTCGTCAGATCTCCCGACGCTTCCAGGTCGGAACGAAAGCTGACCGTCTTTTGCTTACGGTCATAGACCAACGTATCTGTGATGAAGCTCCTGTCGTTGAAGATCACCATTCCCTCATCCTGCGAGAAAATATCTTTGCCGGCAAAGAGCCTGGAATCATAATCAAAGCCAAACAGGTTCAAAAGGGTCGGCATCAGGTCCATGGAACCGCAAACCTTATCCACGATGACAGGCTCCCCTTCCATGGAGGCATTCCACAAAATCAGGTTGCTGCGGTATGTGTCCAGGTTCTTCGACACATCCTTTCCGGCCAATTCCTCATACTGCTCCGGCTCCATGGCATAGGGATAATGGTCCGCGCTCATGCAGATCACCGTATTTTCCAGCTTCCCCGCCGCTTCCAATTCCTTTAACAGATATTCCAACGCCTTATCCAGCTCCACATGGCAGGCGATATAAGCCCTGGCATTCTCCGACATCGGAAGATCCGCCACGGCGTCCTGGTTCTTCGCCGACATGGCGTTCCCTGTGAAGTTATAATTCATATGCCCCGAAACCGTCATGTAATAGACATGGAAGCCGTCCTGCCCCACATACTCCGGAAGGGAGGACTGGAGCATTTCCAGGTCGGAGGCCGGCCAGGCGTTCGGATGCTCCATCGGCAAGATGTATTTCCCCCAGGTGGCCTCGTCCAGGTTGCCAAGGCGCGCCGCCTTAAAAATATAGCCCAGGTTGTTGTGGCTTAAATACCTGTCGTAATAGCTTAAGCTGTTGTTGTGGTAAGCCATGCTCCCGTAACCCAGCTTCGCGAAATAACGAGGCAGGGAGAACGCCATATCGTTATCCTTGGAGTTCTTCATGCTGAACTGCCCGTCCGGGATCAGGCCGGTGGTGTTGACATATTCGCCGTCGCTGGTGCTGGTCTGCCACAGGGGCACGTAATAATTGGTGAACACGAAGCCGGAATGGGTCAGCCGGTACAGGGTCGGGGTGATGTCCTCCCGGACGGCATAGGGGGAAAAGCCCTCCGCCGTCAAAAAGATCAGGTTATATCCCCGAAACAGGCCTGTGTACTCATTTTTCCGGGTCGGGACAAGCCCCTGCATATATTCCGCCAGCCAGGATTCTTCCTCCGAATCCGCCTCTTCGGCAAGCTTCGCCCAATCAATGGGCAGCTCCTGGAACGAGGTGTCCACCTCCGGTTCTTCTGCCGCAGGCTCCTCCCCCTCCGAAAGAGGATCCGCCTGGGAAGCGTCTCCATCAGGGGTCCCATCCCCTGCCCCAAGGGCAGGATCATCCATTGCAGCGTCCGCTCCTTGCGGCATGCCCATGCTTGCATCCGCAGGCAGCTCTTCCACGAAGTCATTTTCCAGGAATCCGGGTTCTCCCCCGTCCTTATTGCCGGAAGCCAGGCTGTCCTGCCGCCCTTTGCCCGTGTCAGACTTCGCCACGCGGCTCCAGACGCCTTCCAATAGGCCATCGAACTTGACCGCCACGTCCCTTTGCACCATCGTGGTGATCCCCATGTCCTGCGCCACTGTCAAAGGATCGAAAAATTCCGTGTAATCCTCATAATAATCCGCCTTTATGTACTTTCCAATGAGCAACGTGACGATGCACAGGCCAATCCCGGCCGACGTAAGCAACAGGGAGCGGACCACCTGCAAAGAATGGAAAGACGAAAGCTTCCATTTTTTCCAATGCAGCAAAAGGCCGATCACGGGAAGCGGCAGGGCCATCAGGACCAGGTAAGGCAGCGCATGGAAGATCCCGTCCAACGCCTCCCTCCAATAGTTGGTCAAAGCATCCCCGCCCCCCTGGACGGCCGCGTCGATCAATAGCGGCTGCTTAAAGATCTGCAGATAGACGAACTGAGCCGTGAACAGAAGATATTCCACTCCCAGGATCGTCCAAAGGGAAACCTTCTTCCACCTGCCCGGCAGCTTGCCGACCAGCAGGGCCTCCAAAGCGGCCAACGCCAGGCCAATCGAGAGGGCGAAGATGGGATTCCCCACCCAAAACCCGAAACACCCGATGTGGTAGACCACCTCCAAATAAAGCAAGAACCCTGCCAAAATACCGATTAAAACCATATTATCCACCCTTGTCATTGGTATCTAAAATCTATGCGGGACAAAGGCCCCACATGTCTTTCTTCCATGAAACCCTCTCTTTGCATCTTTTTTGTATCAATCGTATGACCTATTTCTTCATTTTAGGGTTAAAGACGAGGCTGGCCAAATAGCCGAACACCAAAGCCGCCGCCGTTCCCACCGCCCCTGCCCGGAACCCTCCCTGGAACAGCCCTAAGAAGCCCTGCTCCTCTACGGCCTGCTTTACCCCTTTCATCAACACGTTGCCAAAGCCAAGCAGCGGCACGCTTGCGCCCGCCCCCGCAAATTCCTGGAACGGCTCATACCAGCCCAAGGCGCTGATGCAGGCTCCTGACACCACCAAAAGGACCATGATGCGGCCCGGCATCATCTTCGTCTTTTCCATTAAAACCTGGACAAGGGCGCAGATCAGCCCGCCCACCCAAAACGCGTTCACATAATCCATCAAGATTCCCTTCTTTCTTCTATGATGTCCTATAGTGTCTGCGCTTTCGGGCCAAACTATGCACGGCGCCTTTCAAACGTCAGGATGGGGCTGCGGCAATTCGGCGACGGACGCCTCATCTGCCACAACCCCATTTGGATCATCCCAGGTACGCGATGACTTCCACTTCACAAAGCACGCCTTTCGGCAGGGCCTTGACCGCTACACAGCTCCTGGCAGGCTTCTGCGTGAAATATTTGGCGTAAATCTCGTTAAAAGTGGCAAAATCCCCCATATCCGCAAGGAAGCAGGTGGTCTTGACAACATTGTCGTAGGTGCACCCCGCCTCTTCCAGCAGGGCTCCGATGTTCTTCATGACCTGCTGTGTCTGGGCTACGATGTCCTCGCCCTCCACCTGCCCGGTAGCGGGGTTGATGGCGATCTGGCCGGACGCGAAAAGGAGCTTGTCTACCATGATCCCCTGGGAATACGGCCCGATCGCGGCCGGCGCTTTGTCTGTCGATATTTTCTTCATCTCATTCTCCATTCTGGAGCGTCCCTTGACAGGATGGCCATACGTATCCTTCGTCTTCTTCCATCCAGGGCTAACTACGGCGCTCCGACGCAGAAAGCCGTGTAAAGATCGATCGTTCGGCGTGATCCTTACACCGTTCTTCCTTAGGACGCATCCACCTCCGGCTCGTCGAAACAGACCGTGACATAAAAGCCTCTATCGTTCTCCACGATTTTTTCCACCACGCCGGACCGGCATTTCAGCCGGTTACGGAACGGGATGTTGGCCGACATGGCATAGGAGGGGTCGATGGTGTAATAATAATTGCTGGGCAGAAGCCCTTCCGTGACAGTGACCTTTTGCCCTTCGGCAAGAAGCCCCCGCCGTTCCATCTTAAATTCCATCCTGCGCATCTTAATAAAACACTGTCCTTTCCGGACCGGTTTCGTCCTAGCGCCCATTTTACCAGCATCGCGGCCAGATTGCAAGTTTTTTTGCAGCCTTTGTCCGCTTTTACGTAACAGTTCGGCTTGCAAAGCCGCGCTTTCGCATCCATCCCTAGCGTTCGCGCTAACAAGCCTCCAGCACCAGGGCATGGGCGATGCCGGGGACGCTTTTCCCTTCATTGAAACTGGTCTTGCTCAAAAGCGCCCCCGTCGGCACGAACAGCACACGCCTCCAAGCCTTGGTGGACAACTGCTTCAGGAGGAAGGCTGACAATGTCACCGCGCTGCAGCCGCAGCCGCTCCCTCCGGCATGGGTATCCTGTTCTTGCGCGTCGAAGATCTCGATGCCGCAATCCATGTGCGCGCCGGAAATGTCATACCCTTTCTTTTGAAGCAGGTCGATTAAGACGGTCTGCCCTACCATGCCCAAGTCCCCTGTGACAATGCGGTCATAGTCCTGCGGGCCCCTGCAAAAGTCCAGGAAATGGCGCTCGATGGTGGAAGCCGCCGCCGGGGCCATGCAAGCCCCCATGTTCATGGAATCCTTCAGGCCATAATCCACGATCTTGCCCACTGTGACGCCGTTAATCAAAGCGCGCGTCCAGGCGCTTGGATAGCGTTCCAATACAAAAGCGCCGCTCCCCGTCACCGTCCAGGTGGCGGAAAGCGGACGCTGGTTCCCATATTCAAGGGGAAAACGAAATTCCTTTTCCGCGCTGGCGAAATGGCTGGAAGTGACGCAGACCGTCCTTTCCGCATAGCCTCCCGCAATGGCCATCGCCCCTAAGGCGAGGGCTTCCCCGCAGGTGGAACAGGCCCCATATAAGCCAAACAGCGGGACCTCATAGGAAGACAACCCGAAAGATGTGGCGATGGACTGCCCTAACAGGTCTCCCGCGAAAAAGAACGACACATCCTGGGGACCGACCTTCGCTTTCTCCAAGGCCAGGCCCACCGCCTCCCTCTGAAGGACGCTCTCCGCCTCTTCCCAAGTCTTTTGGCCGAACATGTCGTCCTCGCCTACGCGGTCGAAAAGGGCTCCGAAAGGTCCCTTGCCCTCCTTCGTCCCCACTATGCTGGCGCTGCTTCTGATAAAAACCGGTTCCGTGAACCGTATGCTGGCTTTACCCTGTCTTTGATCCATGTATGATGCTCCTTTTCCAAATGATTCGCATTAGCCGGCCGCTAAGGGCGCGGCTAAGAAGCCGCCTGCCGGCGGTCCTGCAGCCAGGCTTCACCATACATAGCATTTCCAAAGAAATCCGTTTTATTCCGTGCTTTCCTCCACCACATAAAGATAGCTGGTCACGGCGTACAGGGTCTCCCCTTTATATTCTATCCGAGACCATCCCTGCTCCTGGGAGTAGCCGGTCCGATGCAGGTCCTCCCCATACTTGATCAGGTAATGGATGGTGTCGTTGCCCTGGTCCGTGCTGGGCTCGCTGCGCAGGTTGACCTCGATCTTGGGCGAAACCGTGTCGTCACAGGCGACGAACGTCATCGACCTGCCGCTGGACGTCGTCACCGTATCGCTGGGCGCGTCGTCCGCCACCTGCGGGGCGGCATCGTCCGCCGGGGCCTGCCCGTCATCCTCGTTTTCCGGTTCTTGCTCCACCTTGCTCAAAAGGCGGTTGACCGCGTACAAGGTCTGTCCCTGATACTCCAGGCGGGACCACCCTTCCGTGTTGTTGATGCCGGTACGCTTCGCTATCTCCCCTTTGTGGAGCTGCACCACCACGGAAGCGTCATCCGTGGTTCCGGGGGCATTCCTTAAGTTCGTAAGTTCCTTGGCCGTCACCTCTTCGTCCACGTCCGTAAAAGTCATGGGCTTCTCCTCCGACGTGACTGGCCCGTCCCCGTCATCCTCCTGCGGATCCTCGTCCCCTCCCAGGGATGGATCCTCTTGCTCATCCAAAGGCTCGCCAAAGCCAAGGTCGCTTTCTTCCCCGCCGCCAAAGTCCGGCGCTTCCTGCCCGGACGCAGGGTTCATGCCGCCTGGGGCGGCATTCCCGTCGTTATGGTATAATTTCCAGATCAAGACGCATAAGACTATGATGACCACGGTCAGCGCCACGCAGGCCACCGCCATCACCACATTGCTCCTCTGGTCGTCCAAGCTTCCAAACTCACTGTTCCTGCTCATACCCGATACCTCGTCTCCCAACATAGGCGTCCACCCAAAGCCGCCTGCGCCTCATCCCCCATCCGCCCCTCTTCCTTAAGGCGGACAGCTTCAAGACAAGTCAATTCCCGTATTTCTTCGCCTGCGCACGGATCAGGTCCGCATCCTCGAAATAATCGATCCGCATGGCGCGCTTCATCTCGCTAAGCGTCTGCGCGGCTTCCTGCCTGGCCGCCTCACAGCCTTTCCGCAGGACCTCGTAAACGGCGGGGATGTCCTTTTCCAGCTCGGCTCGGCGCTTGCGGATCGGCTCCAAGGTCTCCTGCATCACATGATCCAGGAACTTCTTCACCTTGACGTCCCCTAAGCCGCCCCTCTGGTAATGGGCCTTAAGCTCGTCCAAGTTGGCATATTCCGGCAGATAACGCCCAAAGTGCTCCTCCTTGCAGAACGCGTCCAAATAAGTGAACACCGTGTTCCCCTCCAGATGGCCGGGATCGCTCACCATAAGGTGCAGCGGGTCGGTGTACATGCTCATGATCTTCTTATGCACGTCGTCCGCGCCATCCGCCAGGTAGATGCAATTGTTCAGGGACTTGCTCATCTTCGCCTGGCCATCCGTGCCGGGCAGGCGCTTGCAGGCCTCGTTTTCCGGCAGGAGCGCTTCCGGCTCCACCAGCACAGGGGCATAGATGGTATTGAACTTATGGACGATCTCCCTGGTCTGCTCGATCATGGGAAGCTGGTCGTCCCCCACAGGCACCGTGGTCGCCTTGAAAGCGGTAATGTCGGAAGCCTGGCTGATGGGGTAAGAGAAGAAGCCCACCGGAATGCTGGCTTCGAAATTCCGCATCTGGATCTCGTTCTTCACCGTAGGGTTGCGCTGAAGGCGGGACACCGTCACCAGGTTCATATAATAGGTGGTCATTTCGCACAATTCCGGAATCTGGGACTGGATGAAGAGGTTGCTCTTCGAAGGGTCCAGGCCGCAGGACATATAATCCAGCGCCACCTCCACGATGTTCTCCCGGATCTTCTCCGGGTTGTCAAAATTATCCGTAAGCGCCTGCGCGTCAGCGATCATAATGAAAATCTTACGATATTCGCCGGAATCCTGCAGCTCCACACGCCTCCGCAGCGAGCCTACATAATGTCCCACATGCAGACGTCCCGTGGGACGGTCTCCGGTCAAAATGATCTTATCCATAAAACTCCTTACCTCCCGTCATGGTATCTTTCCCAATCATTCCCTATCATACCACCTTTTTGCCGATTGGGGAATACTTCTTTTGAAAACATTTGCGTCAGGGCCTGATCCATCCCTCCATCCACTTATGGGCCATTTCCACCCAGCCGGCGGCAGCAGGCTCCTGCGTGGAGCCTCCATGCCCCTGGGTCAGGTAGTTGGCTAAGGACAGCCCGTGGCAGCCCTTCTCAAAAAGATGGAACTCGACCGGGATATGGTGCGCGACCAGGGCATCCACCAAAAGCAGGGAATTCTGGACCGGGACGCCCCCATCTTCATAGGTATGCCAGACGAACGTCCTGGGCGTGTCCTCATTGACGCAGTCTTCCAGGGAGACGGACGCCTGCTTCGCCTCATATTCCTCTTCGCCGAACAGGCAGATGAAAGAATCCCTGTGGGCAAATTCCCCGGAAGTGATGACGGGATAACCCAAGATCATGGCATTCGGGCGCAGATCCTCTTTCTGGACGCCAAGGCGTCCTGCCACCCAGGGCTGGCTCCAGGTCATGCAGAAGCTGGCCGCCAGATGCCCTCCCGCGGAAAAGCCTGCCACCACGATCTGGTCCGGGTCCACGTACCACTCTTTCGCATGGCTGCGGATTAAGGCGACGGACCTGCCCAGCTCCAGCAAAGCGGTGGGATACCTGGCAGGCGCGACGGAATAACGCAGCACCGCGGCATGATAACCCATGGCCAGGAATTGGATGGCGACCGCCTCCGCTTCCCGGTCCGAAGTGAAATAATAGCCCCCGCCCGGGCAGATGAGGACCATGGGACGGCTCTCTATGATGATATCCGGCGTATAATCCTGTAAATAAAGATATAGGGCGGCCTGCGGCTGGGACGCCTCATTTCCGATTTCCATTTTCTGATAATTCATTGCGATACCTCCTTGTACCTTACGGGCTTGCCCGTCGTATTGCATCAATCAGTAGCATTCTGCCATGTCAGCAGGAAATCAAGCGCGAACGAAGTGAGCATTTGATTTCACCTGACATGGTAACGACAGAATCAGACAG
>CANPWC010000058.1 GCA_947581905.1 uncultured Acetatifactor sp. | reverse complement strand
CGGCATCTATTTCTATAAGGCGGCCAACACCCTGGATTCCATGGTCGGTTATCGCAACGATCGATACCGCTACTTTGGCACGGCGGCCGCCAGGCTGGACGATGTGTTGAATTTCATCCCCTCCAGGCTAAGCGCCCTGTTAATGGTGGCGTCCGCGTTCCTTTTGCCCGGGATGGACGGCAAGGGCGCCTGGCGCATTTTCCGGAGGGATCGGCATAACCACCTAAGCCCCAATTCCGCCCAGACGGAGTCCGCCTGCGCCGGCGCTTTGGGCGTGCGGCTGGGAGGGGACGCCTGGTACTTTGGCAAGCTGCACCATAAGCCCACCATCGGCGACGCGGCAAGGGAAGTGGAAGTTCGGGACATCTGCCTGGCGAACCGCCTCTTGTATGCCTCCTCCTTCCTGATGATGGGGCTTGGCCTGTTGGCGCTGGGGGTGCTTTATTTCGTCCTGAAGAATTTTTTACCTTAAAAATTTCCACGAAAAATATGAAGGTCAATCCGTCCCGGATGGAATGTTTTGCCGGGGCGGATGGGAGGTCAAATGACGGTGATACACGGCGGTGATGTGTACCGCAACCAGGTGGAATATGATTTTTCCATTAATTGCAATCCCCTGGGCATGCCCAAAGGATGCGTGCGCTCGGCCAGGGACGCGGTCGCGGAATGTGGGAAGTACCCGGATCCTTTCGGGGAAGCCCTATGCGCGGAAATTGCCGCGAAAGAGGGCGTGGAGGCAAGCCAGGTCCTCTTGGGCAACGGTGCGGCGGAGCTGATCTACGCCCTGGCGCAGGCGCTTCGGCCAAGGAAGGCGCTTTGCCTGGCCCCTTGTTTCCAGGAATATGAAGAAGCGGTGAAAAACGTCGGCGGGGAAGTGGTCGATTGGACCTTGCACAGAGAGGATGATTTTCGATTGGACCCGGATTTCCCTACCCGGGATTGGGGCGGGGCGGATATCCTGTTTTTGGCCAATCCCAATAACCCGACCGGGGTATGCGTGGATAACGGCCTGCTTCTTGCCATTGCTAGGGCCTGCGAGGAAAGGGGCGTCTTATTTTGCCTGGATGAATGCTTCCTGCCTTTTTTAGGGGATGAGCAGGAGCGCAGCCTGAAAGGGCGGATTGGGGACTTCCCCCATCTGGTGGTGCTGCGGGCGTTCACCAAGGTCTATGGGATGCCGGGGCTTCGGTTGGGTTATGCGCTGTGTGCATCAAAGGACCTGCTGCGGAAGATGAGGGACGTCCTCCCCCCTTGGAACACTTCCCTTCCAGCCCAGGCGGCAGGCAGGGCCGCCCTAAGGGACGAGGGCTATCTGCGCAGGTCCCGCCTGGTCGTGGAACAGGAACGCAAAAGGCTTGTGCGGGAGCTTCAGGAGGGCCTGGCGGATTGGGTCTGCCCATCCCAGGCGAACTTCCTCTTGTTTTATGTGAATGAGCTTTGGCCAGGCGAACTGGGGCGGGCGCTCCTTTCAGAGAAGATATTGATCCGGGACTGCAGCGGCTTCCGCGGGCTGGGTCCAGGCTACTATCGGATCTGTATCGGCACCCATGGTAAGAATACGGAACTGCTTCGGCGATGGAGGAACTTATGGCAAAATCGATCATGATCCAGGGCACCATGTCCAATGCGGGCAAGAGCTTGATTGTAGCAGGGCTTTGCCGGATCTTTCGGCAGGACGGCTACCGGGTGGCGCCTTTTAAATCCCAGAATATGGCGTTAAATTCATATATCACCAGACAAAACCTGGAGATCGGCCGGGCGCAGGCGGTCCAGGCCATGGCGGCCGGCGTAGAGCCTATGGCGTGCATGAACCCGATTTTGCTCAAGCCCACCACCGATATGGGCTCCCAAGTCATCATAAACGGCGAAGTGGTCGGCAATATGCGGGCGATGGACTATTTCCGGCATAAAAAAGAGTATATCCCCATAATCCGCGAAGCTTATGAAAAGCTGGCAGGAGAATATGACATCATCGTGCTGGAAGGGGCCGGCAGCCCGGCGGAGATCAACTTGAAACAGGACGACATCGTCAACATGGGCATGGCGGCCATCGCGGACGCCCCCGTCCTCTTGGTGGGCGATATCGACCGGGGCGGCGTGTTCGCCCAGCTGATCGGGACGGTCCTGTTGTTGGAGGAGGAAGAACAGGAGCGCGTCAAAGGGCTGATCATCAATAAATTCCGGGGAGACAAGACGATCCTGGAGCCGGGCCTTTCCATGATCACGGAGCGCTGCGGCAAGGAGGTCTTGGGCGTGGTGCCTTACCTGGATGTGGATATCGAGGATGAGGATTCCCTGTCGGAGGCGCTGCATCGGCAAAGCGTGAAAGAGGGCGTAGACATCGCCGTCATCCGGCTTCCCAGGATTTCCAATTTCACGGACTTCCAGGCGCTTAGCCTGGAGGAATGCCTGTCCGTGCGTTATGTGGAGCGCCCCTCCCAGCTCGGCAGCCCGGACCTGGTCGTGCTTCCCGGCACCAAAAGCACCATGAGGGACTTAAAGTGGCTTCGGGAAAGCGGCCTGGAGGGGAAAATCTTACGCCTGGCCCAACAAGGGACGCCGGTTTTGGGCATCTGCGGCGGCTACCAAATGTTGGGGGAGTGGCTGGAAGATGTATGTGGGGTCGAAGAGGGCGGACGGATGAAAGGGATGGGGCTTTTGCCGGTTTCGACCTCTTTTTCTCCAAGGAAGACCCGTTCCCGGGTAGAGGGAAAGATAGGTCCCTTGTCCGGGCTTTTTGCCCCGCTTGCGGGAAAGCGCGTGGGGGGCTATGAGATCCATATGGGGCAAAGCAGCGTCGCCACAGGAGGCGTCCCTTTCGCTTTCTTAAGGCAGGAAGAGGCCGTGGATAGCGCTGCTTTGGATGGCGTTGCTTTGGATGAGTCCTCGTCTGGCTTCCGGGACGGCTGCGCGGCCGGAAGCGTTTTGGGGACTTATGTCCATGGGCTTTTTGATGGGAAAGAATTTCGGGAAGCCTTTGCCAGGCTGTTGTGCGAACGAAAAGGCATCCCTTATGGGACGGGCGATCCTGACGGGGCCACGTCCTATGAGGTGTATCGGGAGAAGCAGTTTGACAAGCTGGCGGACGGGCTCAGAGGAAGCCTGGACATGCGGCGGATTTATGAAATCATGGGCCTGCCGATAAAAGGATGAAGACCCGGCAAGCTTGCCAAAGCCGTTAATTTAGGTAAATCTGCAAATCAGGAAAGGGGATGGGGAAAATGGGAGACGGTCCTATCAAGTTGGAGCGGACCCTGCCGCGGGAGATTGAGGAAAGAAGCTTTGAGATCATTGAAGAGGAGCTGGGCGGGCGCGTTTTGGACCCCGTGAAAGCGCCGATCATCAAACGGGTCATCCATGCCACGGCGGACTTTGATTATGTGGACAACCTTTGCTTTACAGAAAACGCGGTGGAGCGCATGCAGGACGCCCTGCGCCACGGAGCCTGCATCGTAACGGATACCCAGATGGCCTTGGCCGGCATCAACAAACGGAAATTGACCCAATGGGGCGGGGAAGCGCATTGCTTCATGGGAGATGAAGATGTGGCCGCCTCCGCCCAAAAAAACGGGACGACACGGGCCGTGGCCAGCATGGACAAGGCGATCAGATTGTATGCCGACAAGGAAAAGCCCCTCCTCTTCGTCATCGGGAACGCGCCTACCGCTTTGGTGCGGCTGTATGAATGGATGCGGGAGGGGAAGGAAAAGCCCGCCGGCATCATCGGCGCGCCGGTGGGCTTTGTCAATGTGGTGGAAGCGAAAGAGCTGATCTTAGGATGCGATTGCGCCTCCATCGTGGCGAAAGGAAGGAAAGGAGGAAGCAGCGTGGCCGTGGCCATCTTAAACGCCCTGCTTTATAGCCTCTGAACGCGTCCGGGGCTTTATAGCCGTTTCGCTTGCCCAGGGGAGAAGAGGACCTGCAGCTTTCCCGTCACGGGATGCCGGATGACGGTCCCTTCTACCTCATAGACATGGCGGATCAGGTCGGAGGTGATGACCTCCTCCGGCCGGCCGTGCGCGATGATCCGTCCGCCCTTGAGGACATATACGTAAGTGCAATACAGCAAGGTCAGGTTCAGGTCGTGGAGGGCTGCCAACACGCCAATGCCCAGGGATTGGACCACGTCCATGATCTGGATCTGATATTTCATGTCCAGGTGGTTGGTGGGTTCGTCCAGGATCAGGATCTCGGCCTGCTGGGCCAGCGCCCTGGCCAATAGGATCCGTTGCTTCTCCCCGCCGGAAAGGGTGAGGAAGCTTCTTTTCCGATAGTCCAACATGTCCACGCGCGAAAGCGCGTCTTCCAGGATGGCGTAATCCTGCGCCGTATCCCGGGAAAGCGCCCCCTTGTGCGGGGCGCGCCCCATCAAGACCATTTCCTCTACTGTAAAATCGAAGCTTAACTGGGTGAATTGGCTGACCACGCCCATCTGCCTGGCCCGTTCCTTATGGGAAAGGCTGCGGATGTCCGTCCCATCCAGCAAAACAACGCCCCCGCTAGGCGATAAATACCGGTAAATGCTTTTCAGCAAGGTGGTTTTGCCGCTGCCGTTGGGACCGATGAGCCCTACAAGCTCCCCGGACCGTACTTTCAGGGTGGCGGATTTTATGATTTCCCGGCCGGACAGGGCCACATCCACGCCTTGGACTTCCAGTTTCATGTTTTTCTCCATTCCGGAACGCTTACGCGAACGATCAAGTTCCTTTTTCAATCATGTCCTCCAAAGCCATAAGATTTGCGCAGCATCATATAGACGAAGATGGGCGCGCCGATGGCGGAAGTGACGACCCCGATGGGGATTTCCGCGTTCTTGGCCAAAATCCTGGCGGCCACGTCCGCCCAAATGAGGAAGACGCCGCCCATGATGGCCGCCACCGGCAGAAGCCTTCGGTGGTCCGAACCCAAAAAGCCCCTGACGATGTGGGGGATCATCAGTCCGACGAAGCCTACGATGCCGCAGGTGCAGACCGCCATGGCGGTCATAAGGGAAGTGATGGTCATGTAAAGCCGCCTTTTAACGTTTAGGTCCACGCCCAACGTGATGGCGGCTTCCTCCCCCAAAAGCAGGGTGTTCAAAGGCCGAAGCTGCGTTAAGAAGAACAACAGGCCGGCCAATGTGCAGACGCCGGGAAGGAAGAGCTTGTCCCAGCGTGCGGATGCCATGCTGCCCAAGAGCCAATAAGTGACGGACTTCATGCCCTCCGCGTCGTTCGCCAAGTAGATCATCATATTGGTAAAAGAGGAGCAGAGGCTTCCTACCACGCAGCCGGCCAGCACCAGCTTGGCGCTGGTAAGCCTCCCGCCCAGGCTCGCGATGCCAAAGACCAGCGCCGATGCGCCCAGGGACCCCAGAAAGGCCCAGAACGCGGTCCCGGTCCCTGCCAACAGCCCGGTGAATACGGCATCCGCCCCAATCAGGATGGAAAAGGTGGCCCCCAGGGAGGCCCCGGAGGAGATGCCCAGGATATAGGGGTCCGCCAAAGGGTTTTGCACCGTGGCCTGCATGACCACGCCGGCTAAGGACAGCAGGCTTCCCACGACCGCCCCCAGGATGACCCGGGGCAGGCGGACGTTCCAGACGATTTCAAACTTTGTCCCGCCCGCCAGGGTTTCCAAGTCCCCTAAGCGGATATGGGAACCGGAAACATGGTACAGGATGATCCGGAAAACGTCATAGGCGGAAATTTTCACGGAGCCGACGCAGACGGCGGACACGATGGAGATCCCCAAAAGCCCGATGCAAAGGAAGAAGAGCATGCCGTTTGGCAGGCGAAAGGGACCATGGGGAGGTTTTTTTTGATTCATGGACGTGCATCCTTTCATTCTTCTCCATAGAGGAAGTTGTAGATCGCTTCAATCGAGGGGACCATGCGGATGCCTCCCCCATAGACGTCTGTCAGGTTGACCGCCATGATCTTGTCATTGGCGATGGCGGGGACCTGCGCAAGGGCGCCCTGATCCGTCAAGGAATGGATCGCGTCCTCGATCGCCTGCGCGTCCTCATCCGGGTCGCCGCTCTGGCCGCCCATATAATCCACGATGATGGCGTCCGGCCCATAATTCACGATGTTTTCAATCCCCAGGGTGGAAACGTCCTCCTCGGCGATGTTGTCCCCTCCGGCAGCGTTGACCAGGGAGCCGGTCAGGGTGTTCGGCGTCCAGGCATACCACTGGTTATCGCCCATAGGCTCCAGGATCAGCACTTTGAGAGGCTCTGAAAGTTCTTGCACGTGCGCGCGGATGTCCTCAAGCATAAGCGTAGCCTTGTCAATATAAGCGTCGGTCTGTCCTTCGATGTTGAAAATGGCTCCCAGGTCCGCGATGTCGTCCAACACGGCATATATGTCACAGACGCTGGCAGTATTGTTGGAGCAGCGCAAGATCATGGTGCCCACGCCCAAGGACGCCCATTCGTCCACGTCCCCCAGCGCATCCTCTGCAAACGCGCTCCTCCAGCCGAAGATCAGGTCCGGCTCCAGGGAAAGCACGGTTTCCTTGTCCGGGTAGCCTGTCACGGTCAGCTCCTTTCCGTCCGCCTTAAGCCTGTCATAAGCTTCCTTTAGGTCGTCCCGGATGGGCCCGTCCAAATATGCGCAGCCTGCGATGGCGTCCTCCAGGCCGAAGTAGAGCATCAGCTCCGTCTGGGTCTGGTTGGTGCAGATGACCCTTTTGGGGGCTTGGTCAAAAGTGACTTCCACGGGTTCCTTGCCATAATTATAGGTCTGGATGGTGACAGGGTAATGGGAGTCGCCGCCTGTGGCAGGCGGATCCGTGGTTTCGCCGCTTTGTGCCTTGCCCGGGCCCGCCTGGCCGGATTCCTCCGTAGAAGCGCCGCATCCGGCAAGCAGGCCTATGAGCAGGGCGGTGCAAAGGCAAGCCGCCAGAAGTTTGGGTTGTAAGGTGATCCTGATTCTTTTCATGTCGCATTTTCCTTTCTGTCGTTAGAATCCCGGAACAAACAAGATGGATGCCACGTTTTTGCGCCTGCCGCCTCAACAGGAAGAAACGGCCGCATTGCTGCGGCCGTCTTTCCCCAAATGTCAATAAGAACCCCTTTACGCCTAAAAAAGGGTAACTTAAATACGATTTGTGAGAAAATAGACCCGTGGACCGCAGGTCTAAAATTCTTACGCCGGGGCAGGTCTCCTGACTTCGTTCATCGCGTAACTTCCTCTTCCCAGTTTCCCAGTGATCTTTGGAAGCCGCTCCCGTACACAGTGACGGCATCGCTCCGGATTCCCACCGGATTCCCTTTTCACCCATTCCAAACAATGGACACCCAGGCGCTACAAATGCTATGTTTCCTGATTCGATTGTTCCAGTCGCCTGTGATTATAGCATTTAGCCCGGTTCCTGTCAAACTTTTTAAAAAAGGTCCTTTACGTTGAAGCGGCAAGGTGATATAATGTCGAATGGGAAAGAATGTGGCGGTCCAGGATGTCGATCCTGTGATGAAAGAAAGGAACCATCTCAACCATGGAACATTATTATCAGCCCGAAATTGAATTGGCGAGCCGAGAACAGATTGTGGCATGGCAGAATGAACGGCTTGTGAAGCAGGTAAAATACGTTTATGACAATGTCCCTTATTACCGCAAGAAGATGGAAGCGGTAGGGGTGGTCCCGGAGGACGTCCGGTCCATTGAGGATCTGCACAAGCTTCCTTTCTTAACGAAAGACGACTTAAGGGACGCTTACCCTTATGGGCTGCTGGCGGTCCCCCTGGAGAAGGCGGTCCGCATCCAGTCCACCAGCGGCACCACGGGTCGCCGGGTCGTCGCGTTCTATACGCAGCACGACATCGACCTGTGGGATGATTGCTGCGCCCGCGCCATTATGGCGGCGGGAGGCACCGCGCAGGACGTGGTGCATGTCTGCTATGGTTACGGCCTGTTTACAGGCGGTCCCGGACTAAACGGCGGTTCCCATAAGGTAGGGTCCCTGACCCTGCCCATGTCTTCAGGCAATACGGACAGGCAGATCCAGTTCATGGTGGACCTGGGCAGCACCATCCTTTGCTGCACCCCGTCCTATGCGGCTTATTTAGGGGAATCCATCCATGAGAGGGGACTTAGGGACAAGATCAAGTTAAAGGCGGGCATCTTCGGCGCGGAAGCCTGGACGGAAGAGATGCGCAGGGATATTGAGAAGTCCCTGGGGATCAAGGCTTATGATATTTACGGCCTGACGGAGATCTCCGGACCGGGCGTGTCGTTCGAATGCAGCGAGCAGACGGGGATGCACATCAATGAAGACCACTTCATCGCGGAGATCATCGACCCCGTCACGGGCGAGGTGCTTCCAGAGGGCTCCAAGGGTGAGTTGGTATTCACCTGCATCACGAAGGAAGCGTTCCCCCTGCTTCGTTATCGCACCCGCGACATCTGCGTGCTAAGCCGCAAGAAATGTTCCTGCGGGCGGACCCATGTGAAAATGTCCAAGCCCATGGGCAGGAGCGATGATATGTTGATCGTCAAGGGGGTCAACGTCTTCCCGTCCCAGATCGAGACGGTCCTTTTGAACAAGGGTTATGCGGCCAACTACCAGATCGTGGTGGACCGCGTCAACAACAGCGACCAGCTGGAAGTGATGGTGGAGATGACTCCTGAAATGTTCTCCGATTCCCTGACCCAGGTGACGGAGAAGGAGAAAGAGCTGGTAGCCGCCTTGAAGGCGATGCTTGGCATCTACGCCAGGGTGAAGCTGGTAGCCCCTAAGAGCATCGTAAGGAGTGAGGGGAAGGCGGTCCGCATCATTGACAAGAGAAACCTCTATCAGCAATGATCGTGGCTTTGCCTGACCTGTATTTTCAATCGGCTATTTGTGCCGGAGCGTCACAAATAGCCCTGATGGCAGATTAGAAATCGCATTCGCGGTTTCTAATCGCCTCCGTCGCGTAAACGCTCCGGAATGGAGTTTAACATGACTGTACAGCAATTATCCGTTTTTATAGAGAATAAGCCGGGGCAGTTGTCCGAACTGACGAAGACCCTGTCCCAGAACGACATCGACATGCGTTCCCTTTCCATCGCGGAGACCTCGGATTTCGGCATTGTCCGCATCCTCGTGGATGATTCCTATAATGCCGCCAGGATCCTTAAGGACGCAGGCTATGTCTGCAACATCACCCCGGTGCTTGCGGCGGCGATCCCCGACGAGCCGGGCGGGCTTTGCAAGCCTTTGACCCTTCTGGACGACAATGGCATCAATCTGGAATACACTTATGTCTTTGTCACGAGGAAGGAGAATCTGGCCTGCATGATCTTTCGCGTGTCCGACAGCCATAAGAAAGAGGCTGTGGACGTCTTGACCAGGAATGGCATCCGAATGATCTGCCATGAAGAGCTGGTCCAACTTTAATTTGCCAATCTCTTTTATTCTTATGTTTGGGGGTAAAGAAAATCCAGATGTAGCCCATCGGTTACATCTGGATTTTCTGTGTTTAGGAAGGGTGCAAGCGGTTAAGTCATTCCGCCGGGCAGTCCTTGGGCGTCACGCCCTGGCAAGGGCAGGCGTCCGGGCAGGGCTTTGGACAGGCTGGCTTGTCGCTGCAATCCATGCAGCGGTCGAATCCCGGGTTGAACGCGTAGAAGTTCTTGGCATCCAGGTGGTCCTGCGCAATGCGCAAGCCTTCCCCGAAACGCTGGAAGTGGACGATCTCGCGTTTACGCAGGAAGCGGATCGGCGCGCAGACGTCCGGATCCTTGACCAGGCGGAGGATGTTGTCGTAGGTGGAGCGGGCCTTTTGCTCCGCGGCCATATCCTCAGTCAGGTCAGTGATGGCGTCCCCTTTTACCTGGAATTCACAGGCATTGAACGGGATGCCCCCAGCCGCCTGGGGCCACAGCCCTAAGGTATGGTCCACGTAGTATTTATCAAAGCCGCTTGCCTCGATCTCCTCCATGGACAGGTTTTTGGTGAGCTGGTAGATGATGGCGCCGATGATCTCCAGGTGGGCCAGTTCTTCTGTACCTACAGAAGCCACGGTCCTGTTCCGGCTGCCTCGTAAAAGGATGAATGGGAAACGTAAGCAACCTTATGATTGGATGAGCGGGAGACTAATTATTAACTTAAATTTAAATCATTAAAGATTAATTGAATTAATTTAACAAGCAGACAACTTTATCGCGATCGCTTAGTGATTATGCACAAATCATCACCTTATCTTTTGTCAAAATTCTATAAACTTCATTCTTTTTCCTATTTTCTATTGCATTTTTATTAAAATGGCTTTACAATACACTTAATTATTAACTTATTTAAAAGGTTAAAATTAAGTATTGGAGGTTAAAGCGCTCAGATGAAAAACGGGGTTCAAAAAAAGGATAGGACAAAGTGTGGCAGATGCGCCGTCTTGTTGTCGGCAGTGTTGCTTGCCGCCTGCCTTGCGCCCTCCTTTTCCCTGGCCAAGGAAGCGGGGGAAGAGGGGAAAGTCATAAGGCAGTGGGATTTTTCGGAGGGTCTTCAGGGCTGGGTATATGATGATAGCTGGTCCGGGGACAGTTACCTGGGGGAAAGCGAACTTTCCTGGGACGAAGAGAAAGGGATGCTGCGCCTTAGCCTGGATTTTACCGCCAATGTGGACAACGGATATAGCCAGACGGCGATCTGCCTTGCTGAGGAAGACGGCCTGGATTATTCCGGCTGCCGCGCCTTGGATTTCGACCTTTATTATGACCCGGAAGCGTTTACCACGGGGGATTTCACGGTCAAGGCTTTTTCGGACAATATTTTCCGGGATGCCTCCTGCATCGTGGGGCAATCCATGCCGCAGGACGCGGATGGCCTTAAGGTGGTCAATATAAGCCTGGGCTGTGACACGACCTATACGGAAAGGGAACATCCTAAGAAGCTGATGATCCAGCTGATTGGAAATTATACGGATTATAAGGGGGATGTCTGGATCGATGACATTACCCTGCGTACGAAGAAGAGGGAGCCTTTCCTGGTGGAAAGCACGGTGGCCGCTGATACGGGCACCGAGTTGACCGGAGAGGTCAACCAATTAAGCATCAATGGGACGGACATGGAATATGCGCAAGAGGTCTTCTTGGCGGACCCGGAGGCGGATGAGGCGACGGTGGCCCTTTACCAATATCTGAAAGCGGTGGGGGAAGCGGACGCGGCCCTGTTCGGCCATATGGAGGACACCCTCCTCAAGGCTGGAGCGGACGACCTGTCAGAATCGGATACCAAGGATGTCACAGGCAGCATCTCCGCCCTTATCGGTTTTGACATCGGCAACTTGTTCTCCGGTTATGCGTACAAATACAATGAACGTCATCCAGGGGCAGGGCTGCCGGATACCAATGCCGGCAACATCAAGGCCGCGGCGTTGTTTTCCAACGAAGCCATCCAACAAGGCGCCGTCATCACCTTATCCTCCCATATGCCGAATTTTGCGGGCTCTGTGAAGAAAAAGGGAAGTTTTTCCAAAAGCTACGATGCTTTCGATTTCTCTGGGGCGGATTCTTATAGCCTGATCGGCGACTGCATGAACCAGATCATGCCGGGCGGGCGTTATCACGAAGCTTTCCTGGCCCATTTGGACGCCATCGCTGACTATGTCTCGCAGGTGGATGGACCGGTCCTGGTGCGCCTCTTCCATGAAAATACGGGAAGCTGGTTCTGGTGGGGCGCAGATTTCTGCGACCCGGAAGCCTATAAGAACGTATACCGCTATGCGGTGGAATACCTTCGAGATGAGAAGGGGCTCCACAACGTCCTGTATGTGTATGCCCCCGGTTCCGAGGCGGAGAACGTGGAACAATATGGGGAACGATATCCCGGGGATTCTTATGTGGACTTGATTGGCTTCGACACTTATGATTCGAATCCTGTGCCGGATGAAGAGGGCTATAGCTTCCAGCCGGCCCTGCGTAAGGCCATGAAGGTGACGGACGATTTCGCGAAAGCGCATGGCAAGCTGTTCGCCGTCACTGAGACAGGCATGTCTTTCGCATCAAGCGGAGGCATTCCGGAGGCAGGCAACCGCAGGCCGGGGTGGTATGGCGAGATCCTGGATATTGTGACCGATCCTGCCTATGACTGCTGCTTCTTCATGCTTTGGTCCAACTATTCCAGGACGGGCGGCTATTATACCCCTTTCGTCATGGAAAAGAGGGCGGGCGGCGTATTGTTCGGGCATGAGTTGCTGGATGAATTCCTTAAGATGTACAATGACCCGAAGAGCATTTTCGCGTCGGACCAGGCCGCGGTCATGAAACAGGTCTTAAAAGGCGGCTTGGTTGAACCGAATAGGAAGACCCTGGAGCATGCGGAAGGATACCTCCTTGAGCCGTCCGCCAATTATCGCCTGGTGGACGAGATGGACCTGACGGCACGGATGAACGGACAGGCGCAAAGCATACAGTTCCTTTTAAGCGGCAATGGGAAAGAGGTCCTGCTGGACGGGGTGCAGGACGGGAACCAGGCCATCGCCCACCTGGATGCGGAAAGCCTTGCGGGATTAGGCATTTGCGCGGATGCGACGCTTACGCTTACGGTGGATGGGGCCGTTTCCCAACAAATCCCCCTGATGTTGAATATCAAGACGCGGTCGGACGACCCTCTCCTGGCGGATGACTTCGAGGGGTACGGCGGCCTAAATGACCTGCTTGCCGCGACCTGGTATACTTATCAGAATGACAACTGTGAGGCAAAGATTTCCATTACCGATGAATTTGAATCCACGGACGGATATGCGCTTCGCTTTGATTATAAAAATTCCAGGAGCGGCTGGGCTGGCTGTGAGATTTTCCTGGATACGGATTGGTCGGACTGCGACGCTTTACAGTTCTGGGTGATGCCGGACTTAAACATGCAGAAGACGGTTTTCCAGATCAATACGGGAGAGGGCGGTTCCTATGAGGCTTATCTCCAGGAATATGCGGATTACGCTTCCGCTGACGGACCTATGTTGGCCACGATCCCGTTCTCCGAGTTCACGGACAAGGGCGGCCGCGGGGCGCTTAAGAGCGCGGATGCGTCCGATATCACCAGCCTGAGCCTGTGGATTAATACCATCGCCGGGTCAGAAGCCCTTGGAAGCGCCATAGAGATCCGCGGCACCGTCTGCTATGACGGGATCCGTG
>CANPWC010000057.1 GCA_947581905.1 uncultured Acetatifactor sp. | reverse complement strand
TGTCAGGTGAAATCAAATGCTCACTTCGTTCGCGCTTGATTTCCTGCTGACATGGTACAATGTCGACAGGAAGGGCATCTGTCGACTTCTGAATTAAATGTGCGCCTGACGGCGCACGGAAACATGGTACAATGTCGACAGGAAGGGCACCTGTCGACTTCTGAATTAAATGTGCGCCTGGCGGCGCACGGAAACAAGGTTTAATATCTCTGCCTCCATTGTTTTGGGAAGGAAGAATCGGAAACGGATGGACGAAAGATGAAGAAAAAGAAGAAAGCGGTCCTGGTAGTCAGCTTTGGGACCAGTTATCAAAGGGCGCGAAAAGAGAGCTTGGAGAGGATCGTGAAGGATGTGGGGGAGGATTGCGGCTTGCCTGTCTACCAGGCCTATACCAGCAATGTCATCCTGCGCAAGCTTTCTTTAGAGCATATCCGGATCAACACGGTAGAGGAAGCTGTCGAACGCGTCCTAAGCGACCAGGTGACGCATCTGTATGTAGTCCCCACCCACATGATCCCTGGCATGGAATACCACAAGCTGAAAAACAAGCTGATGCGCCAAAGCCATCGCTTCCAGTCATTAAGGATCGCGCCTACGGTCCTGGAACAGGAAGGGGATTGCCTTAAGGCCGCCTCCCTCTTAGAGGAACTGTTTTCCCTGGAAGAAGAGACTGCAGATGGAAAGAGGGCTTATCTATTCATGGGGCATGGGACGGAGTCGGAGGCGAATGTCCGTTACGAACAGATGAACCTTGCCTTTGAACAGATGGGGCTTTGCCGGGTCCGGATCGCTTCCGTGGAAGCGAAGCCGGATTTGGATGATGCCATTACTTATTTTAGCCATTTCCCGGATCTTGAGGAAATCGTCCTCCATCCGTTCATGGTGGTCGCCGGGGAACACGCGCTCCATGACATGGCGGGGGAGGGCGCTTCTTTTGCCGGGCGGCTGCGGGAAAAGGGATATCTGGTTAAGACGGTCCTGACAGGGCTGGGGGAATACGCGGCGTTTCGAAAGCTTTACCTGAATAAGCTGCGGCGACTGTTGGACGGACGTTTCTATGTGGTCGGCGTAGGGCCTGGGGATCCTGGCCTTATGACCCTGCAGGCGGCGAATATCCTGAAAGAGAGCGACATTTTGGGGATTCCTGCGGAAAACCCCATGACCTGCGCCGCCTACCTGATCGCCCAGCGCGCCCTCCCGGAATTGGAAGACAAGCCCATGCTCTGCGTGAGGATCCCGATGACCAGGCGTCCTGAGCTGCTGCGGATCGCGTATGAAGAAGCGGCGGACAGCCTGCTGCGGGAATTAAATGATGGAAACCAGGTCGCGTTCCTTAACTTAGGGGATCCTACCGTATATGGGACGGGCATGGAATTGGCAGGCTATCTGCGCGCCCGGGGCATCGAGGTAGGCGTGGTAAGCGGCGTGACCTCCTTTGGGGCGGCTGCGGCCGCTTTGGGCATTTCGCTTGCCAAACGTAAGGAAGCCATCCACATCCTGCCGGGCGGCGACTGGGAAGACGGTTGGGAGGGCCTGCCGGGGACCAAGGTCATCCTAAAGGCAGGCAAGAGGCTTCCGCAGATCCGAAAGGAACTGATCGCGCTGGAGGAAGCTGGAAAGGTCCGCGCTTATGCGGTCACGAACTGCGGCATGGAGAACGAGGCCATCTATGAGGACCTGCGCCAAATGCCGGAGGATGCCGGCTATTTTACCACCATCCTGGTCAAGGAGGGAAACGTCCCCCGAAAGGACGGCAATGGGACGGACCCTTAAACATTTGGGAGAAAGCGGCATGGAGAAATAGGCCAAACGGCTGTAAATCCTTGTTTGGGAGGCATTGCCAAGGCATGGGCGGAGGGTGGAATGGAAGAATTCGTCATGAAAAACCAGAAAAAGCTGCGCTGCGGGATTACCACGGGAACCTGTGCGGCGGCAGCCGCGAAGGCGGCCGCATCCCTCCTTTGCAGGGGGGAGCGCAGGGAAACGGTTGGCATCCTTACCCCCAGGGGAATCCATGTGGAAGTGGGAGTGACCTATCTTGAGGAGGGACCGGGCTTCGTCCTTTGCTCCGTAGAAAAAGACAGCGGGGACGACCCCGATGTGACCAACCATGCCCAGATCCTGGCGCGGGTGGAGTGGATGGAAACGCCGCCTCCCCCTTTCTCTTTTCATATGGATGGGATGCCTGCGCTGTTTTTGGACGGAGGGGTCGGCATCGGCCGCGTGACAAGCGTGGGCATGGAACAGTCTGTGGGACAGGCGGCCATCAATACCGTCCCCAGGAGCATGATTTTCCATGCGGTGAAAGAGGAGTGCGGGGACGAGGAGGGAACGCCTCCCCTGCTTATCACCATCAGCATGCCCCAGGGGGAGGAACTGGCGAAGAAGACGTTCAATCCCCGCTTAGGGATCGTGGGCGGCTTATCCATCCTTGGGACGAGCGGCATCCTGGAACCAATGAGCGAACGGGCGATCCTGGATACGATCGAAGTGGAATTGCGGCAGCTGCGCGCATTGGGGGAAAGCATCCTTCTGGTGACGCCCGGGAATTACGGGCAGGGTTACGCGGCCAAGCGCTTGGGGCTTGGCGGGAAGCGCAGCGTCAAATGCAGCAATTATATCGGGGAAACCCTGGATCTGGCGGTGTCCTACGGATTCGAGGGGGTCCTTTTGGTGGGGAATTTCGGCAAGCTGGCCAAGCTGGCCGCAGGCGTCTTCAACACGCATTCCAAGGTGGCGGACTGCCGGCAGGAGACGGTCGCGGCGCATGCGGCCCTTGCGGGAGCGGACGCGAGCGTCATAGAGGGTCTGATGGGGTGCATCAATACGGACCAGATGCTGGACCTTTTGGAAAAAGAGGGTTTGAGGGAGACGGTGCTTCACAGCATTTGCGGTAAAATACAGGAACGCCTGGACGGACGGGTAGGGGACGCGTTAAGGGCGGGCGTCATCCTGTTTTCCGAAAAATATGGATATTTGGGTGAAACGCTTCGTGCAAGCCGGTTGCTTGAGCAGGTGCGGGAAGATGGAGAATAGGAGGTCCTTATGGTACACTTTGTGGGGGCAGGCCCTGGGGCGGAGGATTTGATCACCGTCCGGGGCAGGAGGCTTGTCAGGCAGGCGGACGTGGTCATTTACGCGGGGTCTTTGGTGAATCCCGGCCTGCTTTGCCAGGTTAAGGAAGGGTGCCGGATCTATGACAGTTCCCGCATGACATTGGAAGAAGTGGTGGGCGTGATGAAAGAGGCGGAGGCTGCAGGCCGTGACACGGTGCGCCTCCACACGGGGGATCCCTCCCTGTATGGAGCGGTCCGGGAGCAGATGGACTGCCTGGAAGAGGCTGACATCCCATATGACGTTTGTCCCGGCGTCAGCTCTTTCTTTGGCGCGGCGGCCTCGCTGCACTTGGAATACACCCTGCCGGAGGTATCCCAAACAGTCATCTTGACCCGGGCGGAGGGCAGGACGCCGGTGCCGGAGGGGGAGGGGTTGCGTTCCCTTGCGGCGCATAAAGGGACAATGGTGCTTTTCTTATCCGCTTCCCTGGCCACAAAGGTAAAAGAGGAGCTGCTCGCGGGAGGGTATGGGCCGCAAACGCCGGTGGCAATCGCTTATAAGGCTACCTGGCCGCAGGAAAGGCTGATCCGTACGACCCTTGAGCGGCTGCCGGAAGAGATGGAGCGAAATAAGATCCGGAAAACCGCCCTCATCATCGTGGGGGAGGTCCTGCATGGGACGGCGGCCAGGTCCAAGCTTTATGACCCTGGCTTTACCACGGAATATAGAAAGGGACGAGAAGGATGACCCTGTTGGCGGTCTGTTGCAGTGAAAGAGGATATCGTTTGATCGAGCGCCTTGCGCAAAGGCAGGAGGCTGCCGGTTGGGTCTTGGATTGGGTCCTGTTGGCAAAGGGGAAATCCTTGGAGGGCTTCAAAAGCCGGATGCCCATGGTCGTGGCCAAGGGAAGTTTGGCGGATGCGGTGGGCGAGTGGTTCCAACGGGTGGACGCCATCCTGTTTGTCTGTGCCGCGGGGATCGCGGTGCGATGCGTGGCGCCGTATCTAAAGCATAAGTCTGTGGACCCCGCCGTCCTGGTGATGGATGAGACGGGGCGCTTTTGCATTTCCCTTTTGTCCGGACATGCGGGAGGGGCTAACGAATTGGCCGAACGCATCGCCGGGTTCGTAGGGGCTTGTCCTGTGGTCACTACCGCTACGGACCGTAGCCAGGTGTTCGCCGTGGATGAGTTCGCCCGCAAGAATGGGCTGGTCCTTACGGACTGGGACTTGGCCAAGGAAATATCCGCCTCCCTGCTTGCGGGAAAAGAGGTCGGATTCGCAAGCGACCTGCCTGTGCAGGGGCGCTTGCCCAAAGGCTTGGTGGATGTAGCCCACGCTCCTAGCCCGTCTGGCCGTGGGAAGCCGCCTTTGTGCATCCAGGTGAGCCATAGGAAGCTTGCTTTCCGGGAGGGGTCCTTAGCCCTGGTCCCGCAGGATGTGGTGCTGGGGCTGGGCTGCCGGAAGATGGCCTTGGAACAAGAGGTGGAAAACGCGGTCTTCCAGGCGCTTGAAGAAGCCGGGATCCGTAAGGAAGCCTTATCCTGCGTGGCAAGCATCGACCTGAAAAAAGAGGAGGCCGGCATCCTGGCGTTCTGTAAGAAACACGGGCTATCCTTTCGTACCTTTCCTGCCCAGGAACTGCAGAGGCTTAAGGGGGACTTTACAGAGTCGGCGTTCGTAAAGCAGGTCACGGGAGTGGGAAATGTATGTGAAAGGAGCGCCGTGGCGGCGGGAGGAGAGCTTTTTTTCAAAAAAAGGGCTTATGGCGGCGTGACCGTGGCCTTGGCCGTGGAGAAAAGGAGCGTGACATTTTGAGGCTGTATGTGGTAGGGATCGGTCCCGGCGGGGGGAAAGGCATGACCCTGGAAGCGAAGGAAGCGCTTCAAGGCTGCGAAGTCATCGTCGGCTATACGGTTTATCTGGATTTGGTCCGGGGGGATTTCCCGGATAAGGAATATGTGGGCACCGGGATGCGCGGGGAGGTGGAGCGCTGCCTGTTGGCGCTGGAAAAAGCGTCATGCGGGCGTAAGGTCGCCGTCGTCTGCAGCGGGGACGCGGGCGTCTATGGCATGGCCGGCATCCTGTTGGAATTAGCGCCGGAATATCCCGAAGTGGAAGTGGTGGTCGTTCCCGGGGTCACGGCGGCCTTATCCGGCGCTGCCCTTCTAGGCGCGCCCCTGGGGCATGATTTCGCGGTCATCAGCCTAAGCGACCTGTTGACGGACTGGGCGGATATTGAGAAGCGGATCTTGTATGCCGCCCGTGCGGATTTCGCCATTTGCCTGTATAATCCCTCCAGCAGGAAGCGGGGGGATTACTTGAGGCGGGCGTGCGACCTGGTCCTAAGCTGCCAGAATGCGGGACTGGTCTGCGGTTATGCGCAAAACATCGGCAGGGGCGGGCAGCGGTGGCGGATCCTGACGCTGGAGGAATTGCGCCAGGAAGCCGTGGACATGTTCACCACGGTGTTCATCGGCAATTCCCAAACCAGGCGCGTCGCCGGAAGGATGGTGACGCCCCGGGGATATGACAAGGGAAGCCCGTTTCGGGATAAAGGGAGGTAAGGCATGTCTGGAATCGTGATCTTCGGGGGTACCACGGAGGGCAGGGAGCTTGCCAAGGCCTGCCTGGAGCTGGGGCTGGAGGCTTTCGTCTGCGTGGCTACGGAATATGGGGCAGGGCTTCTTCCCGCGGGCAGGACGCTGCACGTAAAGACAGGGCGTATGGACCAAGGGGAGATGATCCGTTTCCTGTCCGAGGAAAAACCATCCCTATGCCTGGATGCTACGCATCCTTATGCCGTGGATGTGACCCGCAGCCTGACAAAGGCTTGTGAGCAGACGGGGGCGCCCTACCGGCGCGTCGTGCGAAAGCCCGGCCTGGAAACGAACGGGGCGGCCTTGTGGAGGGAAGGGCAGCCTTTTTGGGAAGGACAGGAGGGACCTTGCACCGTCTTTGTCGAAAGCGTTGAGGAAGCGGCCAATTTCTTAAAAACCGTACAAGGGAACTTCTTCCTTGCCACAGGCAGCAAGGAACTGGAAAAATATACTTCCATCCCTTCCTTTACGCAACGTGCCTTCGTCAGGGTGCTGCCCAGCGTGGAGGCTTTGGAGAAATGCGATAAGTGCGGCTTGTCGGGAAGCCATATCTTTGCCATGCAGGGACCGTTTGAGGAAGCGTTGAACGTGGGGATCTTAAAACAGGCCAAGGCGTCCTGGATGGTGACGAAGGAATCCGGCAAGGCAGGCGGCTTCCAGGAGAAATGGGAGGCGGCGGTCCATGCGGGCGTAGGCCTGGTTGTCGTTACGCGCCCCCAGGAGGATATGGGGGACGGGGCGGAGACGACTGCTTGCGGCCTTAGGCTTTCCCTTGCGCAGGCCCTTGAACTGCTGCGGACCTTGGGCGGGGAAGCCAGACCGGCGGACGGCACGGAATCGGCGGGTGCCATGGCATCGTCAGATGCCATGGAATCGGCGGATGCCATGGAATCGGCAGATGCCATGGAATCGGCGGCCAGCCACGACAAGGAAGGTTGTCGGGAAAGCCTTGGGAAGCGCCAGGTTTTCCTAGTGGGCATGGGACCGGGGGATGAGCGCCTGCTGACAGGACAGGCTAAGGCCTGCCTGGAACAATGTGACTGCATCATTGGCGCGAAGCGCGTCCTGGACATTTGGAAGGGCGCGAGGACCAAGCCTTTCTTGGAGGAATACCGGCCTAAGGCCATCCTTTCTTTCCTGCAGGAGCATGAAGAATATCGTTCCATCGTCATAGCCTATTCCGGGGATATTGGGCTTTATTCCGGGGCGGAGGCGATGCGGTCGCTGCTGGCCGGTTTCGAGGTCCATCCGGTGCCCGGTCTGTCTTCCCCCCTTTACCTGTTGGACCGTTTGGGGCTTGCCTGGGAGGATGTGAAGTTTTCAAGCATCCATGGAAAAGAACGGGACCTGGTCTTACTGATCCGCGCCTACCCAAATGTCTGCGTGCTTTTGGGCGGCAGTAAGGATGTGCGGAAGCTATGCCAGGAGCTTTTGGAATATGGCATGGAGGATGTCGTGCTCACGGTGGGGGAGCGTTTGTCCTATCCGGAGGAACACATCCTTACCGGCAGCCCTAAGGATTTGTTGGAGATGGAATTTGACCCGCTTTCCATCGTCCTAGCCCAGAACCCGTCCCGCCTCCATAAGAAGGCGGTCATGGGTGTGGAGGATGCCTGCTTCGTCCGGGGAGGGGTCCCTATGACGAAGCTGGAAGTACGGCTGGTCTCCTTGTCAAAGCTTAACTTGGATACGGATTCCATCTTGTATGACATCGGCGCGGGGACGGGTTCCGTCTCCGTGGAGGCCGCCCTTTGCTGCGGGGAAGGAACGGTCTACGCCATTGAGAAAAACCCGGAGGCGGTGCGGCTGCTTCGGGAAAATCGGAAACGCTTCCAGGCCTCCAATCTGCGGATCGTGGAGGGGGAAGCCCCCGATTGCCTGGAGGATCTGCCCGCACCCACCCATGTCTTTATTGGCGGCAGCGGGGGACGCTTCCCGCAGATCCTGGAAAAAGTCCGGGAAAAGAACCCGAAAGCGCGTATCGTCGTCAATGCCGCCTCACTGGAAACCTTATCCTGTTTGGAACAGGCGGGGAGGCGTTATGCGGAATATGGCGACATGGACTTGGTCCAGGTCATCGCTTCCCGAGGAAGGAAGCTGGGCGGCTACCATATGCTGCAGGGAGGGAACCCCGTCTACGTGGCAAGCTTTGGCGGCGAATAGGGCTTGGGGACCGGGGCTATGGCAGGGTATAAGGCGGACCTGGGGCTAGGCGGCTTCGCGGCAGGCGAAGGCATCCGGGCTTTGGCGGCGAATAGGGGCTTGGGGACCGCCGGACAGACGTGGAGGCATCATTGGGAGGAAGCATGGAGGAGAGATTTGCGCAGGACACAAAGCAGGATAGGAAGGCAGAAGAGGACGGCCCAGGCAGGTCCCCGAGGCTGATCATCGCGGCGCCGAAGAGCGGAAGCGGCAAGACCACGTTTACCTGTGCGCTGATCGCGCTTTTGCGTCGGCGCGGCATGCGAGTGGCCGCCATGAAATGCGGACCGGACTATATTGACCCCATGTTCCATCGGAAGGTGTTGGGCGTGCCCAGCGGCAACCTGGACCCATTTTTCACGGAGGAAGAGACGCTTCGTTACCTGTTATCCCGTAAGGCGGCGGAGGCGGATGTGACCGTGCTGGAAGGGGTGATGGGGTATTACGACGGGTTGGGCGGCACCAGTGACCGGGCAAGCACCTATGAGGTGGCGCGTATGACGGCTACGCCGGCGTTGCTCGTGGTCGACGCCAAAGGGGCCGGGCTGTCGTTAGCCGCCTTGATCCGGGGGCTTGTGGAATATCGTAAGGACAGCCGTATCGGCGGCATTTTCTTAAACCGTGTCTCGGGCGCTTATTATGGGCGGCTGAAAGCGTTGATTGAAAAGGAATGCGGCATTCCCGTCCTAGGCTTCCTGCCCCAGGATGCCGCCCTTGAAGTGCCATCCCGCCATTTAGGGCTGGTCATGCCGGAAGAACTGGACCGGTTCGGACAATGGACCGAAAGGCTGGCGGACGCCCTGGAAGCTTCCTTGGACCTGGAGGGGGTGCTTCGGCTGGCGGGCAGTGCAGGAGCGCTTTTGGGGAAAGCGCCGGACCTGCCGCGCTTATCCGGGGAAGTGCGGCTGGCAGTGGCAAGGGATGAGGCGTTTTCCTTCGTCTATGAAGAAAACCTGGACCTTTTGGAGCGCATGGGGGCGAAGCTGTGCTTCTTTTCCCCGCTGCACGACGTTTCCCTGCCTGAGGGGATCGACGGGCTGCTTTTGGGGGGCGGATATCCGGAGCGGGAGGCAAAGCGCCTGGAAGAGGCAGCTTCCATGAGGAGCCAGGTCAAGGAAGCGCTGCAGGACGGCCTCCCTTGCCTGGCGGAGTGCGGCGGCTTCCTCTACCTGCAGGAAGAACTGGTGGGGACGGATGGGGAAAGTTATGAGATGGTGGGAGCGTTGCCCGGCAGGGGGTATCCTACAGGGAAATTATGCCGGTTCGGCTATTATGAGCTGGAAGCTTGTTCCCCCGGCGTCCTGGGGGAGCGTGGAGGGCGCATCCGGGGGCATGAGTTCCATCATTGGGACAGTACGGAAAATGGGGATGGCTTTTGGGCAGTGAAGCCGATGGAGGGCGGTTCCTTTTCCAAAGGGCATCTTTGTATGGCGCATACGCCCACCCTGGCGGCCGGGTTCCCCCATCTGTATTATTACAGCAATCCCGGGATGGTCTACCAGTTCCTGCTGTCCTGTAAACGGTACCGCGCCAAGCGGCTTGCCAAAAGGCGCTGGGACGGCATCGCCAAGCCCATTGACAGCCTGGGGCTGCTGGAGCGGCTGGTGGATCAATTGTGTTGGATCCGGGGGGATGCTTCCCCGTTCGTCCTGGAACGCAGGGGACTGTTGGTCTTGTGCGCGGACCATGGCGTGGTACGGGAGGGCGTGACCCAGACTGGCAGCGAAGTCACGGCGATCGTGGCCGAAAATTTCGCCAAAGGCCTATCCACGGTGAACCATATGGCTGATGTGGCAAGGGTGGATGTCTACCCCATCGACTGCGGGATGGACTGCCCGGCTTATCAGGGCCGCGAGTTGGCAAAGGGCGTGGTGATCGACCGGAAAATCGTCCGTGGAAGCGGCAATCTGGCGGTCGAGCCGGCCATGACGCCGCAAGATTGCAGGAAAGCGCTTTTGACCGGGATGGACCTGGTACGGGACATGAAGGGGGAAGGGTATCAAATCCTTGCCACGGGAGAAATGGGCATCGGCAATACGACGCCGTCCTCCGTCCTGGCGGCTGCCCTGTTGGGGCTGTCCGCGAACGAGGTGACAGGCAGGGGGGCGGGGCTGTCCGAAGAGGGGCTTGCCCGGAAGCGGCAGGTGATCGCCCGCGCTTTAGAGAGGGTGCATGCCTTAGAGAGGGCCCATGCTTTAGATAGGGCGCATGCCTTAGATAGGGCGCATGCCTTGGAGGGTGTGCATACTTTGGAAGCGTCCGAGAAAGGGACGGAAGAAGCAACGACAGGGGAAAAAGCGGCGGCAAGGGAAGCGGCAGCGGCAAAGGAAGCCTTTTGGCTGCTTTCCCAGGTCGGCGGGCCAGAAATCGCCGTCATGGCGGGCGTCTTCTTAGGCGGGGCGCGCTATGGCGTCCCAATCGTCATAGACGGGGCCATTTCCGCGGTGGCCGCCCTTGTGGCCCAACGTCTGGATGGGAGGGTTGGCGGGTTCGCCCTGGCATCCCACCAGTCGGCGGAATCCGTTGGCGCGCTTGCGCTGGAAGCCTTGGGGAAGGAAGCGATCCTCCATGGCAAAATGTGCCTGGGGGAGGGGACGGGGGCTGTCGCCTTATTCCCCTTGTTGGACATGGCGCTGGAGGTCTATGATAAAATGGGAAGCTTCCAGGATTATGCGATAAAGCCTTATGAACGGTATGAATAGGGAGGGTGGCATGCTCTATCTGGTCACGGGCGGCAGCGGCAGCGGGAAGTCAGCATTCGCGGAACGCCTTGCCGCAAAGGAATACGCGTTACGAAAGCTTGCCGGGAAAAAATACTATATAGCGACCCTGTATCCCGGCAAGGATGAGGAAAACCTCGCCCGCATCCAAAGGCACCGCCTGATGCGGCGGGAAATGGGTTTTGAGACGGTGGAATGCTTCCACCATTTGGAAAAGGTGACGGCAGGAGGGCAGGATTTGGTCCTGCTGGAGGACCTGTCCAACCTGTTGGCCAATGAAATGTATTTGGACGGCGGGGGCATCCGACAAGACGGGGAAGACGTAAAGGGGATCGTGGAACCGATCCTTCGCCTTGCCTCCTTAGCGGGGTGCATGATCGTGGTGGGAAATGAAATCTTCTCTGACTGTGCGGAAACGGATGAGGAGACGAAGCGCTACTTACGCCTTTTGGGAAAGATCCATACGGAATTGGCCGCCTGCGCCGATGGCGTGGTGGAGGTGGTCTATTCCATCCCCCTTTGGAAAAAAGGGAAAGCTTAAAGGAGGGGAAAACAGTGTGGCATGCGATCGTTGCGGCGTTTTCCATGTATTCCAGGATTCCGATGCCAAGGATGGAATGGAATGAACGCAATACCAGGTACCAGCTCTGCTGCTTCCCCTTGGTGGGAGCGGTGATCGGGCTTTGCAGCTATGGCCTTTTCCTGGCCCTTGATCGGCTGGGGGCGGGCGTGCTGTTAAAGTCCGCCGCCCTGGCCGCCCTGCCGCTCTTGTTAAGCGGCGGCATCCATATGGACGGCTTTTTGGATGCCGTGGACGCGATCCATTCTTATCGCCCCAAGGAGGAGCGGCTGCGCATCTTAAAGGATCCCCAGATCGGCGCGTTCGCCTTCCTCTACGGCTTCCTTTACCTGGTCCTTTGCATGGGGTGCTTTGGGGAGCTTTCCAGGGGGCAAATGTCAGGCGTCGCCCTGGGGTATGTGTATTCCAGGATCTTAAGCGGCTTATCCGTGGCCTCTTTCCCCCAGGCCCGCAAGGAAGGGATGGCGGCGCAGGCGGCCGCGTCTTCCGGGGTGGCTTCCGGAAAGGTGCGGAACATCCTGTTGGCGCAATTGATCGCCTGCATCCTGGCTTTTGGCTGGCTTCAACGCCTGTACGGCCTGTTGGCGGCCGCGGCGGGGCTCGTGTGCTTATTTTCCTACCGCCGCATGGCCATACGCCTGTTTGGCGGCGTCACGGGGGATTTGGCAGGATATTTCCTCCAGGTTTGTGAATTGTGCATTTTGGCGGTCTTTACCATAGCCCGGTGGCTGCCTGTATAACGATCCTGTAAGATGGGCTAAGGGTTTGGGATAGGAGGAATGGACCATGGTTTTGATCATCGGGGGCGCTTATCAGGGAAAAGATGCCTATGCCAGGGAGCATTTTCCAGGCTGTCCGATTTTATCCGGTTATCACGAAAAGGTCCGGGAGCAGATGTTGTCCGGCCAAGATCCGATGGAGGAAGCAAGGAAGCTTGTCCTTAAGGACCAGGACCTGGTAGTGGTGAGCGATGAGATCGGTTATGGGCTGATTCCCATGGATGCTTTTGAACGCGCATACCGGGAAATGGACGGCAGGGTGCATTGTTACCTGGCGAAAGAAGCCAAGCAGGTCATCCGCGTCACCTGCGGGATTGGAGTGAGGATCAAATGAAAGTATATTTCATCCGCCACGGGGAGACCCCGGGAAATTTGGAGCACCGCTATGTAGGACGCACGGACGAGGGGCTTTTGGATGCGTCCAAGGAAGCGTTGTCAGAACGAAAGGTCCGGTTTGGCGAACCGGTGGACAGGATTTATGTAAGCCCCATGAAACGCTGCCTGCAGACGGCCGCGATTTTATTTCCAGGCCTCCCCCAGGTTGTCATTGAGGACCTTAGGGAATGTGATTTCGGGGATTTTGAATATCGCAATTACGCGGAGCTCTCCGGCAACCTGGATTACCAGGCCTTTATCGACAGCTTCGGCCAAAGCGGCTTCCCCGGCGGGGAGGATCTTAAATCGTTCCAGGAACGCTGCGTCAAGGGCTTCCTGCAGGCGCTTTCCGATCATCAGGGCAGGGAGGGCTGGCAGGAAAGGTCCCTGGCTTTCGTGGTCCACGGAGGCACGGTCATGACCCTGTTCGACCGTTTTTCCAAGCCTCATCGGAGCTTTTATGAGTGGCAGCTGGGCAATGGGGAGGGGCTTTGCGCCACCCTGGACAGGGAGGGGGATGGCCTGTCCTTTACAGGCTGTGGTCCATTTTAGGAAGGATTGGGGCATTCATGTTGGAAAGATGTTTGGTGGTCTTGGGGGCGTTTTTGCTGGACCTGCTCTTGGGAGACCCGCGCCTGCTTTATCATCCGGTCCGCGCCATCGGCTTCCTGATCACGAAAACGGAAAAAATCCTGTTCCGCATCCTGCGGCTTTCGCCACAAGCAGATGAGGACCGGGGAAAGAAATATGGGGCGGGAGCCATCCTGGTGGCGTTCATCGTCACGGTCTCCACGGCATATCCCGTGGCGGCCATGCTTTTGGCGGGAAAGCTTTCCCGATGTCTTTCTTTCGCCTTGGAAATCTTTTTATGCTATCAAATGCTGGCGCTGAAATCCTTGCGGGTGGAAAGCGGGAAGGTCTTTCGGGCGCTGCGCGAAAAGGGCCTTGCGGAGGCGAAGCAGGCGGTATCCATGATCGTAGGGCGGGATGTGGCTGGCTTAGACGAGGCGGGAGTGGTCCGGGCGGCCGTGGAAACCGTGGCGGAGAATACGTCAGACGGGGTCATCGCCCCCCTGTTTTACCTGTTTTTGTTCGGCGCTCCCGGCATCT
>CANPWC010000056.1 GCA_947581905.1 uncultured Acetatifactor sp. | reverse complement strand
ACGCTGCAAGGCCGCTTCAAGGAAGGATTGCGGAAGGTAGCTTCCGAGCCGGAGGGCTGAACGTTCCAGTAAGCCCTCACGCGTTATCCGCGTTATCGGATAGGACTTTGTTGGAAGTCCGATAAGGCAGCAGCAGGCTGTGAAGAAAGGTGGTACCGCGCATTGTGCGCCCTTTACTGACGAGGAGTCGGTAGGGGCGTTTTTTTTACCCTTGTTGGCAAAGCGCGGCATGCGTCCTTTTACAGAGGCCTGGTTTGGCCAAGCAGAAAGGAGAAGCCCATGAGCAAAGAATTAGCCAAGACCTATGACCCTAAGGGCATAGAGGACAGACTGTACCAGAAATGGCTGGACAAGAAATATTTCCATGCCGAAGTGGATCATTCCAAGACCCCGTTCACCATTGTGATCCCCCCGCCAAACATCACGGGACAGCTCCATATGGGGCATGCCCTGGACAATACCATGCAGGACATCCTGATCCGTTATAAGAGGATGCAGGGGTATAACGCCCTGTGGCAGCCCGGCACGGACCATGCCAGCATCGCCACCGAGGTCAAGATCATCGAGAAGCTGAAGGAAGAGGGCATCGATAAGAATGACTTAGGACGTGAGGGATTCTTGAAGCGTGCCTGGGACTGGAAAAAGGAATATGGCGGACGCATCATTTCCCAATTAAAGAAGCTGGGTTCTTCCTGTGACTGGGACAGGGAGCGCTTCACCATGGATGAGGGCTGCAACAAGGCCGTCACCGAGGTCTTCGTGAAGATGCACGAGAAAGGCTACATTTATAAGGGTTCCCGCATCATCAACTGGTGCCCTGTCTGCAATACGTCCATTTCTGACGCGGAAGTGGAATACCAAGAGCAGGCGGGTCATTTCTGGCATATCAAATATCCTCTGATCGAGGAGGACGGCAGCGTAAGCAAGACGGAATTTTTGACTTTCGCCACCACCCGTCCCGAGACCATGCTGGGCGATACCGCCGTGGCCATCCATCCGGAAGATGAGCGTTACCAGCACCTGATCGGCAGGAAGGTCATGCTGCCTCTTATGAACCGTGTGATCCCCATTGTGACCGACACCTATGTGGATCGGGAGTTCGGCACGGGCGTGGTGAAGATCACCCCGGCCCATGACCCCAACGACTTCGAGGTTGGGAAGCGTCACGGCCTGCCCATCATCAACATCATGAACGACGACGCCACCATCAATGGAAACGGGGGCAAGTTCGCCGGCATGGACCGTTATGAAGCCCGTAAGGCGATCGTCAAGGAACTGGACGAACTGGGCTTATTGGTGAAGATCGAGGACCATGTCCATAATGTGGGGACCCATGACCGCTGCAAGACCACCATCGAACCCCTGGTAAAGGAACAGTGGTTCGTGAAAATGGACGAATTGATCAAGCCCGCTGCGGAAGCGGTGCGAAACGGCGAGATCAAGCTGATCCCCGCCCGCATGGAGAAGACTTATTTCAACTGGATCGACAACATCCGCGACTGGTGCATCAGCCGCCAGCTCTGGTGGGGGCATCGGATCCCTGCCTATTATTGCGACGAGTGCGGCGAGACCGTGGTCGCAAGGCAAGCGCCCACAGTCTGCCCGAAGTGTGGCTGCACGCACCTGACACAGGACCCCGACACATTGGATACCTGGTTTTCTTCCGCCCTGTGGCCGTTTGAGACCCTGGGTTGGCCCCAGCAGACACAAGACCTGGACTATTTTTACCCTACGGACGTGCTGGTGACAGGCTACGACATCATTTTCTTCTGGGTCATCCGCATGATCTTCTCCGGCTACGAGCAGATGGGGCAGAAGCCTTTCAAGACAGTGCTCTTCCACGGCCTGGTGAGGGACGGGCAGGGCAGGAAGATGTCCAAGTCCTTGGGCAACGGCATCGACCCCCTGGACATCATAGAGCAGTACGGCGCGGATGCCTTAAGGCTTACCCTGATCACGGGCAACGCTCCCGGCAACGATATGCGTTTCTACTATGAAAGGGTGGAGAACAGCAGGAATTTCGCCAATAAAATCTGGAACGCGTCCCGTTTCATCCTGATGAACATGGACGGCAAGGACGTGTCCGCTCCCGCCATGGAGGACCTGGAGCCTGCGGACCGTTGGATCTGGTCTAAGCTGAATACCCTGGTGCGCGACGTGACGGACAACATGGACAGCTTCGAGCTTGGCATCGCGGTCCAGAAGACCTATGACTTCATCTGGGACGAATTCTGCGACTGGTATATCGAGATGGTAAAGCCCAGGCTGTACAACACGTCTGACAAAGTAGGGCAGAACGCCGCCCTTTGGACCTTGAAGAACGTCCTGATCAACGCCTTAAAGCTGCTGCATCCTTTCATGCCGTTCGTCACGGAGGAGATTTTCTGCAGCCTGCAGAGCGAGGAGGAATCCATCGTGGTCAGCTCCTGGCCCGTTTTCCATGAGGAGCTGTGTTTTGATAAGGAAGAAAGGGATATCGAAATCCTGAAGTCCGCCATCCGTGGCATCCGTAACTTAAGGAGCGAGATGAACGTGGCGCCCAGCCGCAGATCCCATGTATACGTGGTAAGCGAGGATGAAGCCATCCGCCGCACTTTCACGGAGGGCAAGCTGTTCTTCGCCGCCCTGGCTTACGCGAGCGATGTGGACATCCAGGGCGACAAGGCCGGGATCGCCCCGGACGCGGTGTCCGTCGTGATCGCCGGCGCGACCCTTTACATCCCGTTTGCCGACCTGGTGGATATCGCCGCAGAGATCCAGAGGCTGGAAAAAGAGGAGAAGCGCCTGACCGGGGAGCTTGCCCGGGTAAACGGCATGTTGTCCAATGAGCGCTTCCTTTCCAAGGCTCCCGCGGAGAAGATCGCCCAGGAAAAGGAAAAAGGGGAGAAATATGCCCAGATGATGGAGCAGGTCCGGATGCGCCTGGCCCAGTTGAGATAAATGCCGGCCCCGTCCATCGGGGCTTGCCGGAATGGAGCTTTTATGCAAAAAAGGGAAATTTCCACTTACGAAGGGGCGGTGGAGTACCTGCTTTCCATCCCGAAGTTCACTTCAAAGCATGGCATAGACGAAACGCGCGCCTTCCTCCACCGGTTGGGGGACCCGGACAGGAAGCTGTCCATCCTCCATGTGGCGGGCACCAACGGCAAAGGTTCCGTCTGCGCGTACCTGCGCTGCATTTTGGAGGAAGCGGGATATCGGGTGGCGGTCTTTACCTCCCCCCACCTTACGGATATTCGGGAGCGCTTCCTCATAGGCGGGCGCATGCCGTCGAAGGAAGCGTTCCTTACCGCGTTCCTTGCCGTCTATGGGCGGCTTGATTGGGAAGCCCTTGCGCACGGGGAAGGGTACCATCCCACCTTTTTTGAGTATTTATTCTTCATGGCGATGCTTTTGTTCGCGAAGGAGGAACCGGATTACTGCATTTTGGAGACCGGGCTGGGCGGACGCCTGGACGCCACCAACAGCGTCGCCTCCAAGCTGCTTTGCGTCATTACCAGCATCAGCTTCGACCATGTGGAGTACCTTGGGGACACGATAGAGGCGATCGCCGCCGAGAAGGCTGGGATCATGCGGGAGGGGACGCCGCTTGTCTACTCCGACGTGCGCCCGGAGGCGTCCGCCGTGTTCGCAAAGCGCGCCAAAATGCTACAGATTCCCACTTTCCCCGTGTCGAAAAGCGGCTATACAATCTCAAAAATTAAGAATAAAACCATTGATTTTTTATGTGAGTACCGTTATCATAAAAGTATCCATGCGAGATTGCATACCATCGCCCGTTACCAGGTGGAGAACGCCGCCCTTGCCATCCGAAGCGCCGGCGTCCTGGCGGACAGGGGGCTTGCGTCCCTTACCCGAAAGCAGGTGCAGGACGGCGTGGAAAAGTGTTTCTGGACGGGACGGATGCAGGAGGTCCTGCCCGAGGTGTATGTGGACGGGGCCCACAATGAAGACGGCATCCGGGCGTTTTTGGAGACGGTGGGGCAGGATGGCTGTACCTGTCCGCGGCAGTTGTTGTTCGGCGTCGTGAAGGACAAGGATTACGGACGGATGTTAGAGGAACTGGCTGGTTCCGGCCTGTTCCAGAAGATCGGCATCGTGCGCCTGAAAAGCGCGAGGGGGGCGTCTTTAGAGGCGTTGTCCGAGGTGATGCGGGCTTATCCTGATTGCCCTTGTGTTTTGTATGAGACGGTGGAAGAAGCCCTGCGGCGCTTCCTTGAGGACCGGCATGGGGAGCGGATCTATATCGCGGGCAGCCTCTACCTGGTGGGGGAGGTCCTGGAGCTTTTGGGGCGCGGGGAAGAAGGATTTCAGGATGCGCCGGCGGCGGAGTGAGGTTTAAAGGGTATGATTAATTTTGAAGAAGAATTGAAGAAGTTCCACCCCAGCCCGGAAGTGGAAGAGGCGGTGGATACGATTTATAACCAAGACTTGACGGACATGGCTGACCTGCTGGTGAAGCTGATCAAGGATTCCCAGCAGCAGGAACAGGAATAGGGGTATGAGGCATGTTATGTTATCAATGCGGCTGCCCGCTGTCGGAACATGATTTCTGCACTTCCTGCGGGGCGGACGTGACGATTTATAAAAAGATCATGTACACGTCCAACATGTTTTACAATGACGGGTTGGAGAAAGCGAAAGTAAGGGACCTGACAGGGGCCGTGAACAGTCTGCGGCAGAGCCTGAAGTTGAACAAGAACCATATTGAAGCCAGGAACCTGCTGGGCCTGGTTTATTTCGAGATGGGCGAGGTGGTCGCCGCCTTAAGCGAATGGGTCATCAGCAAGAACCTGCGTCCGAAGAAGAACATCGCGGGCTCTTACATCAATATGGTGCAGTCTAACGCAAGCAGGCTGGAGACCATCAACCAGACCATCAAGAAATACAATCAGTCCTACTATTATTGCACCCAGGGGAGCAAGGACCTGGCCATCATCCAGTTGAAAAAGGTATTGTCCATGAACCCGCGGTTCATCCGCGCCCACCAGCTTTTGGCGCTGCTTTATATCGACAGCGAACAATGGGAGCGGGCGAGGCGGGAGCTTAAGAAATGCCTGGACATCGACCGTAACAACACGATCGCCCTGCGGTATCTGCAGGAGGTGGACGCCGTCTTTGCAAAGGAGGACGCCTCCGGGAACCGTCCCCGTGCCAAGAGGGACGATACCGTGCGTTATCAGAGCGATAACGAGGTGATCATCCAGCCGATGAACGTGAAAGAGCCAAGAAAGGGCAGTTTCGCCTCCTTGATCAATATCGGCATCGGCCTTGTCATCGGCTTGGCCGCCATGTATTTCCTGGTGGTGCCGTCCCTGATGGCGGATGTGCGCGGCGAGGAGAACCAGAAGGTGTTGGAGATCGGCAGCCAGTTGGATGAGAAGTCCGCCACCATCGTGGAGATGCAGCGCCAGATGGAAGCGCTGGAAGGGGAGAAAGATAAGGTAGAACAGGAGCTGCAGGGTTATGTGGGAAGCAACGGCACCCTGGAGACCATCGACAACTTCCTGGATGTGGTTTCCGCTTACCTGGAGGGCGGAGATGTGGTGCAGACGGGGGCTGCCCTGGAGGACTTTGCGGCGAAGGTGGAGATCGACCAGATGTCCCAGGCCGTGAGGCGGTTGTATCAGGCGGTCTTTGCGGCGATCGGCCCGGAGCTGGGGACGGTCTATTATGACGCGGGCACGCAGGCTTTGAAGGACGAGCTCTATGGGGACGCCATCGCCAACCTGGAGAAGTCTGTGTTCTATGACGCCGGGAACGTGGAAGCCCTGTATGAATTGGGCAATGCTTATCGTGAAAGCGGGGATGTCGAGAAAGCCCTGGAGGCTTACCAGAAGCTCCTGGAGCTTTTCCCGGACAGCAACCGAGTGAAGCGCGCGCAGCGTTATGTGGATGACCTGTCCCAGGACTAAGGACGGACGCTTTGGGCGCGATTAAGGCCCAAAGGCAGGATGGATAAGCCGGACCGCAAGGGGCGGCCGGATGGGATGGATAAGCCGGACCGCAAAGGGCAGCCGGATGGGATACGAGAGAGAAAGACCTACGGAATATTTCCGCAGGTCTTTTTTCTATGTGGCCGTGGCTGTTTTGTATGGATTGCTGTTTAGGAAAAAGAGGTAAGGAAAGGAGGGCGGCCGAAAAAGGCGGCCGTAAGGAGCGGATGGATGAGTTTCAAGTGGTTGATCGCTGCCTGTTGGTCAGGCTGCCGGAGGAAGTGGACCACCATAAGGCGGGGCGCATCAGCGAGAAGGCGGACTGGTACATCATGAAGCAAGATGTGGAGCATGTAGTGTTTGATTTTGAGGACACTCGGTTCATGGATTCTTCCGGGGTGGGCATCCTGATGGGCAGGTATAAGAAGATTTCCTGCTTCGGGGGAAAGGTTTACATCCTTCATGCGGACAGGCAGGTAAAAAGGATCTTAAAGCTGTCCGGCATGGATAAAATCGTGGAAGTGGTGGAGGAGGAAAAGGAATGGGAATGAAGAACGAAATGACCTTGGAATTTGACGCGGTTTCTGACAATGAAAGCTTCGCGAGGGTGGCGGTCGCCGCCTTTGCCTCTTCCCTGAACCCGACGTTGGAGGAGGTGGCGGACTTAAAGACCGCCGTCTCGGAGGCGGTCACGAACGCGATCATCCATGGCTATGAGAATTTCTACGGTTATGAAAGGCAGGGGGAGGCAAGGCCCGCTTACCGCCCCATCCATGAAGGCAAGGTCAAGATCCACTGCCTGTTGGAAGGGGATGTGTTACAGGTCGAGGTATCCGACCGCGGGAAGGGGATCGAGGACGTGGAAAAGGCGATGGAGCCCCTGTTCACGACCAGGCCCGAACTGGAACGGTCTGGGATGGGCTTTGCCTTCATGGAAGCCTTCATGGATGACCTGGAAGTGGAGAGCAGCCCTGGGCATGGCACCTGCGTGCGCATGGTCAAAAAGCTGGGCGCCACCCCTTGGCTCGAAGGCGAGGATTAGCCTATGGAAGACGCGTCAGGGCTCATCGCAAGGTCGCAAACGGGGGATAAAGAGGCGAGAGAGGCACTGATCGAGAAAAACCTGGGGCTGGTAAGGTCCATCGTGCGCAGGTTCGCGTCCAGGGGGGCGGACCTGGAGGATTTGTTCCAGATCGGCGTCATTGGGCTGATCAAGGCGATCGACCATTTTGACTTAAAGGTCGGCGTGAAGTTTTCCACCTATGCCGTCCCCATGATCACGGGAGAGATCAAGCGCTTCCTGCGGGACGACGGGCTGGTGCGCATCTCCCGCTCCTTAAAGGAAAACAACCAAAAGGTACGGATCGCCAGGCATCGCCTGCAGGGACGGCTGGGGAGGGAGCCGACCTTGTCGGAACTGGCGCGGGAGACTTCCCTTTTGCCAGAAGACATCGTCATGGCCATGGAGGCGGGGAGGGAGGTGGAGTCCCTGTCCTCCTCTTTCCAGCAAGAGGATGGAAGCGAGATATCCCTGGCGGACAGGGTGGTGCAGCCCAGGCCGGGCGCGGTCGACTGCACCCTCCAGGCGTCCGGCGAGGATTATGAAAAGGAAGGGCTCCTAAACCGCATCCTCCTGCAGGAGCTTTTGCAGACATTGTCCGCCGGGGAGCGGGAGCTGATCGACCTAAGGTATTTCCAGGGGAAGACGCAGACCCAGACCGCCGCCCGCTTAGGCCTAAGCCAAGTCCAGGTCAGCCGCCAGGAGAAGCGCATCCTGCTTCGCCTGCGCAAGCTGGCGGCAAGCGAAAGCCTGGAATAAATTCAACATACCTACTTTTCATTTGCGGGAAAATCGTTTATAGTAAAGGATAAGCATGGCATGTGACGCCTTTCGGGCGTCTGGAAAGAAAGGGAAAGATACGAATGAGGAATGATCAGGTGGATGAGATAGACAAGAAAGAGGAAAGTGCCGAAAAGGCCGGGGAGGCCCTGATTGAGCGCCGCCAGTCCAACAGGGGGCGTTCCAACCGGATGGCTTACGTCCTTGCCGCGCTTAGCTGCGTGGCGGTCCTTTTGTTGGGCGCTTATGTGGTCCTGTTTTTGGGCAAGTCGTCCCAGGGGGAGGTCGGGCAGGAACCGGCGGATGAGGCGGCGGACCTTTCCCTTTCCTATACCCAGGAAGAAGTGGACCGGCTCGTGGACGAAGCCCGGGCGGAAGAAGCCGGAAGGATCCTGGACGGCATCAAGCAAAGCCTGGAACGGGGGGAAGCCATGGCCAGCGCCCTGCGTCCCTATTACCCGGACGACGTGGTGGTGTATACGGACGGGAGGGTCCGCTTTTTCCCGATTCAGGAGGATTTAAAGAAAAACAGTTATCTCCAGGAGAACCTGGTGGAGCTGGAAGGCGGCGTGCTTCAGTATGTGGAAGGCGGACAGGTCCTTTCCCATAAGGGAATCGACGTGTCACACCACCAGGGGCAGATCGATTGGGGGCAGGTGGCGGAGGACGGCGTGGAATTTGCCTTTATCCGGGTAGGGCTTCGCGGCTACGGCACGGGAAAGGTCGTCCTGGACGAGCGGTTCGAGGAAAACATCAAAGGGGCCCTGGGCAACGGCATCCAGGTAGGGGTATATTTTTATTCCCAGTCCATAAACCAGGAGGAGGTCCTGGAGGAGGCTTCCCTGGTCCTGGAGCAGATCGCCCCTTACAAGGTTACAGGCCCTGTGGTGTATGACTCGGAGAAAGTGGCGGATTCCAGGACCAGCCCTTTAAGCGCTCAGGAGCGGACCGATATGGCGCTGGCGTTCTGCAAGGCTGTGGAGGATGCGGGCTACCGACCGATGATTTACCTGAACATGAACGCCGCTTTCTCCATTTATGACCTTGCCAAGCTGGAGGCTTATGATAAATGGTTCGCCCATTATACCCATGAGATTTATTACCCGTACGCGTTCAATATCTGGCAGTATTCGGACCATGGCAAGGTGCAGGGGATCGAGGGGGAAGTGGACTTAAACTTAAGTTTTGAAGATTGGACGAAATAAGGAGGAACGAAGGATGCTTTGTATTCGTAACGGATGGATTCACGACGCGGTTTCCCCTAAAGCCTACCAGGGGGATGTCCTGATCGCGGAGGGCAAGATCGTAGCGATCGGGCAGGGGATTGAGGTCCCGGATGGGGCGCAGGTGATTGACGCTGCAGGCAAGCAGGTGTATCCCGGCTTCGTGGAAGCCCATGGGCACATTGGGCTGGATGGCTACGGGATCGGTTATGAAGGAATGGATTATAATGAGATGAACGACATCGTCTGTCCACAGATGCGCGGCATTGACGGCGTGAAGCCTTTTGATCCCGCGTTCGACATGGCGGTGGCGGGCGGCGTGACGTGCGTATGCGTAGGGCCAGGCAGCGCCAATGTGCTGGGAGGCACGTTCACCGCGATCAAGACGGTGGGCAAGCGGGTGGACGATATGGTGGTCCGGGATGGCGTCGCCATGAAGTGCGCCTTCGGGGAGAATCCCAAGCGCTGTTACCGGGAAAAGAAGGATTCCAGCCGGATGACGACGGCCGCCCTGCTGCGGGAGATGCTTTTTAAGGCAAAAGAATACGCACAGAAAAAGGAAGCCGCCGGATCAGACATGCTCAAGCGTCCTCCTTTCGACATCAAGATGGAAGCTTTGATCCCCGTCGTACAAGGCAAGATGCCCCTGAAAGCCCATGCCCATGCCACGGAAGATATTTTCACGGCGCTAAGGATCGCTAAAGAGTTCGGCCTTAAGCTTACCTTGGAGCATGTGACGGAAGGGCATTTGATCGTTGAGGAGCTTGCCAAGGAGAACGTGCCCCTGGCGGTAGGGCCTACCTTGACCAGCGCTTCCAAGTTCGAGCTGCGCAATAAGAGCTGGGTCACGCCCGGCATCCTGGCAGCGGCCGGCTGCCAGGTGTCCATCATCACGGATTCCCCCGTCATTCCCCAGGAATATCTGCCCCTCTGCGCGGGCCTTGCGGTGAAAGCGGGCATGGACCCGTTCCAGGCGCTGCAGGCGATCACCATCAATCCTGCCAGGCATATCGGCATCGCGGACCGGGTGGGTTCCCTGGAGGTTGGCAAGGACGGGGACGTGTCCATCTGGAACGGCTGCCCGTTCGAGGTTTCTTCCAAGGCGGAATGCGTCATCGTGGACGGCAAGGTCGTCAATTCGCCGCGTCTGGCGCATGCGTCCATAAGCGGGGCCAATGGACAGGATGCTTTGCCACAAAGATAACGAGGAGAAGGACGGATGATACTGTTTCAGCAAATGACCGTGTTGTCCTTAATCATGCTGATCGGGTTCTATTTGGCGAAGATCGGGGTTTTGGACGAGGCGGCAAGCAAGAAGATATCCTGGATCGTGGTCAATGTGGGCAATCCTGCCCTGGTGGTGTCCGGAAGCCTGGGCGAGGGGAAGATCCCGGCGGAAAAGCTGTTGCTTACGGTGGTTGCCGCGCTCCTTATGTATGCGGCGTTGGTGGCGCTGGGGCAGCTTATGCCGCTGCCCTTTACCAAAAAAGGACCGCAGAGGGCCGTCTATGGGGTGATGACGGTATTCACCAACATCGGCTTCATGGGTTTCCCCATCCTGTCCGCCATGTATGGGAACAGCGCCCTGTTGTACGGGGCCATGTTCCTGATCCCTTATAATTTCCTGATCTATACGTATGGCATTGGGAGGATTTCCGGCAGCTTCTCGTTTCGGAAGCTGCGAAACGTCTTGAATATCGGGGTGCTGGCCTGTGTCGCGACCGTCCTCATCTATAGCCTGAAAATGACGATAGACTTAAGCATGCCGGACGTCTTCGTGCAGACGGTCACTTTGTTGAGCAATCTGACCGCGCCTTTGAGCATGATGGTCATAGGGGCTTCCCTGGCTGGAATGACGGCGAAAGAGCTGTTGGGGGACAAGAAGCTCATCCTGTTCTCCCTGTTGCGCCTGATCGTGGTCCCGCTCGTATTCTTTGCGGGATTTCGCCTGTTCTTGACGGACGAGGTGATGCTGGGCGTCTGCCTGGTGATGCTGGGGACCCCGGCAGGGAGCATGACGGTCATGCTTTCCCAGCAGTACGGCGGGGATGCCAGGACCGCCTCTAAGGGCGTCGCCCTGACGACGGTCCTTTCCGTAGTCACGCTGCCGCTCCTATTTGTAATCACAGGGCTGTAGCGGGCGGGGCAGCAGTCGGAGAAGCGCACCGCGGACACGCAGCCCGCGGCTATAGCTGGAGAGGCGCTTCGTTACAGGTATTCCCGCAGGTCGCGGCAGAGCTGCTCCTCGATATCCGCCAGACGCATGCAGATGGATTTGGAATTGGCGTCGGCGGCACGATATTGGTTCAGATACTTGTGAAGGGATTTCACGCCCATGTTGCAGCCGTCGGTGATCAGGTCAGCGACGGTTGCATCGCTTTCGTTCATGCTCATCTTTACATTGGTCTTCATCCAGGACATCCCTTTCGCCATGGGGTTCGGGTCTTTGTCCTCGCTTCCCAGCTCAATCAGTTTTGAATGGATCTCATCGCCAAGCTTTTCATGATTGTCCTTGCTCTTGATGAGGACCTTGCGCATGTCGGGACCCGAGACGCGTCCTATGACTTCGTTGATGGAAGCGACCGCCATTTTCGTGCCTGCGTCGCATTCCTTTAATAAGTGGATCGTATCGTTGCTTTCCATTGAATGCCTCCTTTGAAATCATTAAGATGCTGGCGCAGGTCGGCTTCCTGCCCGCCTTAAGCTGCGCCATTCATGGCTAGTATGTCCGAAAGCTTAAGGAATATTCCCTTTCATTTTTTTTAAAACTATCAGAATAGTGTTGACAGATGGAAACTACTGTGATAGTATAAGAATATAAACTATTGCAATAGTGTAAATCGAGGAAAGGATGGAATGATATGGCAATCAAGCTTTTTGATTCTGAACTGAAGGTCATGGGCGTTTTGTGGAAAGAAGGTGACGCCACCGCAAAACAAATTTCCGACATTCTCAAAGCGGAGATTGGCTGGAACATGAACACGACTTATACAGTCATTAAAAAGTGCATCGCAAAGGGAGCCATCGAACGCAGTGAACCGAACTTTCGATGTCACGCGCTGATTACCAAACAAGAGGCGCAGGAGGCTGAGACGGACGAATTGATCGGTAAGATGTTTGACGGCTCTGTCGACAAACTGTTCGCTTCTCTTCTGGGCAGACGGAAGCTGACCGCGGAGCAGATCGCGAAACTTCGGCAGATCGTCGGTGATCTGGATGGGGAGGGGGACGCATGAGCCTATTGGAAATGAGCCTCTCCGGGGCTGTGATGATTTTGGTCATTGTCGTCATTCGCGCTCTGGCGGTCAACCGTCTGCCGAAGAACACCTTTTTGGCATTGTGGGGCATTACGCTGATGCGGTTGCTCGTTCCTTATTCTGTCCCTTCGGCGATCAGCGTGTACTCATTACTTGGCAGGCTCCTTTCTTCGGCAAAGAAGGAGTCGTTCAGAGCTGGCGTCGCTATAGTTCAACCGGCCAATTTACCTGTGCCCGGTACTGGCATAGTGCCATCTGTTCCCACTGCCTCGGCAGCTTCTTTAGCCGTCCAGCCATATAGGTTGGTTTGGATGGTCGGGGCGTTGGCCTGTGCCGCGTTCTTTGCAGCAGCTTATCTGAAATGCCGCCGAGAGTTCCGGGAAGCGTTGCCCGTGGATTGCGATTTCGCGCAGGACTGGCTCAAAGAGCACCGGCTTTACCGCTCGATCCGGCTTCGACAGTCGGACAGGATATCAGCCCCGCTGACTTACGGTGTGTTTTGCCCGGTGATTCTTTTTCCCAAGCACATAAATTGGGATGACAAAATGACTCTGGCGTATGTATTAACCCATGAGTACGTCCATATCCGCCGCTTTGATGCGGTCACGAAGATGGTGCTGGCCGCCGCGTTCTGCATTCATTGGTTCAATCCGGCAGTATGGGCTATGTACGTCCTTGCTAACCGAGACCTGGAATTAAGCTGCGATGAAGCGGTGGTCCGCCTGTTCGGAGGCCGTACGAAATCGGACTATGCCATGACGCTCATCCGCATGGAGGAAAACCGAAGCGGCATCTGGCCCCTTTGCAACAATTTCAGCAAACACGCGATTGAAGAAAGGATTCTTGCAATTATGAAAACAAAAAAGACTTCATTGGCTGCCGTTATTGCGGCTGTGGCCTTGGTTGCGGGCGTCGCTGCGGCGTTTGCCACCTCTGGGCAGGCCGCGGCGGAAAGCGACATAGCTCAGAACGGCACCGCTAATGCCATTCAGACTACCATGAGCGGCTACACGATAATGTCCTACACTGACCCTGCGGACGGGAAAACCTATTACAGCATGGATGATGGCAACACTTGGATACCCATGGCCGACGAAGAATTCAGTGCCGCATCTGGCTGGGACAATGTGGAATGGTGGACAGCGGAGGAGTATTCTGCTTGGCTGGAACGGGAGAAGGTCGATCTCCAGTCTATCATCGGCTCCAAGGGCTGGACGCCTTCCACAGGCTGGTTTACCTGGACACAGGAAATGGTGGATGAAACGAT
>CANPWC010000055.1 GCA_947581905.1 uncultured Acetatifactor sp. | reverse complement strand
CCAGCTTCGCCGCCATGGGGGCGAAGCTGGCCGCGCCGGACAAGCAGGTGGTGGCGGTCTGCGGGGACGGCTCTTTCCAGATGTCCATGATGGAGTTGGCCACCATGCGCCAGCATGACATCCCGGTGAAGATCATCGTCTTATCGAACAATTACCTGGGGATGGTGCGGGAATATCAGCATTATACCTACCAGGACCGGTACTCTGTGGTGGACCTGTCCGGAAGCCCTGACCTTGGGAAGATCGCCGAGGCCTATGGCATGCGCTTCCTACGCCTTTGCGACATGTCTTGCGCACGGGAGGCGATCGACACGTTCCTGGCCAAGGAGGAATCCTTCCTCATGGAATGCGTCATTGACCCCATGGACTTGGTGAAGTAGGGAGGCGTTTATGAAAAAGAGAATTTATTCCGTCCTGGTGGAAAACCGTTCCGGCGTCCTGTGCAAGGTGGCGGGCCTGTTCTCCAGGAGGTGCTTCAATATCGACAGCCTTGCCGTGGGGGAGACGGACGATCCCAGCGTGTCCTGCATGACCATCTTAAGCAGCGGGGATGAACGCACCATTGAGCAGATTGAGAAGCAGCTCAATAAGAAGCTGGACGTCATCAAGGTCAAGACCTTTGACGAGCACCAGAGCATTACCAGGGAGCTGATGCTGTGCAAGGTCAAATACAATAAGAGCAACCGGCGCGACATCATGGAGATCTGTGAGATCATGCGCGCCGAGATCGTGGATATGTCCAGGCATTTCATGATGATCCAGATCTGTGACTTGCCGGAAAGGACGAGGCTATTGCTTACCATGCTGCAATCCATCGGCATCGTGGAAGTGGCCCGCACCGGCACCCTGGCGCTTTTAAAGTGTGGGGAGAACGAAGTGAATTAAAGCCAGAATAAGGCGGGAGAAAATCATGCAGAAAAAAGTGTTCCAATTATTGGTAGATAATACTTCCGGCGTATTGAGCCGGATCGCGGGCCTCTTTTCCAGGCGCGGCTATAATATTGAAAGCATCACGGCAGGCGTGACGGCGGATCCCAGGTTTACCCGCATCACGATCGTGACTTCCGGGGATGACGTGATCCTGGAACAGATTGAGAAGCAGGTGGCGAAGCTGGTTGACGTGCGTGACATCAAGGAGCTGGTCTCCACCTCGAGCGTTTATCGTGAATTGGTCCTGATCAAGGTCCGGACCAACGCGGAACAGCGGCAGGCGGTCATCGCCGTGGCTGACGTGTTCCGTGCCAACATCATTGATGTGGCGCCGGACAGCCTGATCATCGAGCTTGTGGGCAACCAGGGCAAGGTGGAGGCATTCATCGCCCTGTTAGATGGTTATGAGATCCTGGAGTTGGCCAGGACGGGCATCACGGGCTTAAGCCGTGGCTCCGACAATGTGGCCTATTTTGAGGATTGAACGCCGGACAAGATAGCTCTAGGGCAAAAACCTATCAGTTATAAATCATATTAATTCATATTTGGAGGAAACGAAAATGGCAAAGATTTTTTATCAGGAAGATTGCAACCTCTCTCTGCTGGAGGGCAAGACCATCGCGATCATCGGTTATGGCAGCCAGGGTCATGCGCATGCGCTGAACCTTAAGGATTCCGGATGCCACGTCGTCATCGGGCTCTATGAGGGCTCCAAGTCCTGGGATAAGGCGGTAGCGCAGGGCTTCGAGGTATATACCGCGGCGCAGGCGGCCAAGATGGCTGACATCATCATGATCCTGATCAACGATGAGAAGCAGGCGGCCATGTACAAAAAGGATATCGCGCCCAACCTGGAAGCCGGCAACATGCTGATGTTCGCCCATGGCTTCTCCATCCATTTCGGACAGATCGTGCCGCCCAAGGATGTAGATGTGACCATGATCGCGCCGAAGGGGCCCGGACATACGGTAAGGAGCGAGTATCAGGCCGGCAAGGGCGTTCCCTGCCTGGTTGCAGTGGAGCAGAATGCTACGGGCAAGGCCCTGGATCTGGCCCTTGCATATGCCCTGGGCATTGGCGGCGCGCGGGCCGGCGTCCTGGAGACCACGTTCCGTACCGAGACGGAGACGGACCTGTTCGGTGAGCAGGCCGTGCTTTGCGGCGGCGTCTGCGCTTTGATGCAGGCAGGCTTCGAGACCCTGGTGGAAGCCGGATATGACGCCAGGAACGCGTATTTCGAGTGCATCCATGAGATGAAGCTGATCGTGGACCTGATCTACCAGAGCGGTTTCGCCGGAATGAGGTACTCCATCTCCAATACCGCCGAGTACGGCGATTATGTGACCGGTCCCAAGATCATCACCGAGGAAACCAAGAAGACCATGAAGCAGATCTTAAAGAACATCCAGGACGGCAGCTTCGCCAAGGAATTTCTGCTGGATATGTCCGACGCGGGCGGACAGGCCCATTTCCGTGCCATGAGGAAGCTGGCGAGCGAGCATCCCTCCGAGAAGGTCGGCGAGGAAGTGCGCAAGCTTTATAGCTGGAACAACGAAGAGGATAAGCTGATCAACAACTAAGCTTTCCTGAAAATGGACTGGCGTAAGGCCGCCGATGGGGCCCCTACAGGGTCCCAACAGCCAACTTACAGAAAAAGAAGGGGTTTCTTAAGAAATTCTTTCTTTTTTTGTGCGCCTCCTTTTCCGAATTAGAATATAAACTTCATAATATCGTAAGGTTTTTTCACGAAGAATCTGTTGCGGGATGGAGGGAAGGATTTTATAATGAATGTATTGTCAACGGCATTTTACAGCATTGCGTTCGGCAAAATCTAAGGAACCGAGGAAATGGAATTGGACAAGACATACCATGTGCTCATCGTGGAGGACGACAAGGAGATCAGGGAGGGCATCGAAATCTACCTGCAAAACCAAGGCTATCAGGTCTTCAAGGCGGCGAATGGCAAGGAAGGGCTTGCCGTCATCCACAAGGAAGAAATCCATCTGGCCATCGTGGATGTGATGATGCCTGTCATGGACGGCGTGACGATGCTCATGAAGCTAAGGGCGGAAGCGTATGAATTTCCCGTCATCATGCTTTCCGCCAAATCAGAGGAAGTGGATAAGATCATGGGGCTTAACATGGGGGCGGATGATTATGTGACAAAGCCCTTCACGCCCCTGGAGCTTTTAGCCAGGGTAAATTCCCATTTAAGGCGTTACTCCAAATATCTGTCCGCCGTCAATGAGGAGAAGAATGACCATATCTATACCATCGGAGGGCTGGAGCTTAACGAGGATACGGTAGAGGTCAGCGTGGATGGGGAGAGCGTCAAGCTCACGCCGATGGAATTTAAGATCGTGCAGCTTTTGATCAAGAATCCCGGGCGGGTCTTTTCCGCCGATGAGATTTACGAGCGCATCTGGAACGAAAAGGCCGTGAATACAGATACGATCATGGTACATGTCCGCAACATCCGTGAAAAAATCGAAATCGACCCCAGGAACCCCAAATATCTGAAAGTGGTCTGGGGAGTAGGTTACAAGATTGACAAGCAATGACGGATGGAGGTTGGAAATGGCGGCACAAGTCAATAAGCGTAAGGGATTTTGGTGGGTGTACACAGGGTTGGGGCTTTCTTTGGCCTTGGGGATCATTTTCATGAATTTGTATGGGATGTTCCGTAATGAGGTGCAGAATGCCATAGAGGATCCCCTGGAAGGGGAAGAGAACATCGACCTGCTTTACCGATGCAACCAGATCCTGTATTATGACCTTTATAATGCCACCCATGAGGATGAATTGAGCTGTATGGAGCTCTATTATCCGATTGAGGAAGAAATGCAAGCGGTCATAGAGCAGGTCGAAGCGCTTGATGCGGATTATCTTGAGGAGTATGAGGCTTATAACGGCATCTCAAACCCGCTGCATCCCGCCGCGTATTATGAGCAATATGAGGAATTCCAGGAAGAATATCAGAATATGCAGAATTATTTTACCCTCCTGGACCACTATTTCGGCAGCTTAAGCATGGGATATGATTATGCCATCCGGGATAATAAGACCGGGAAATCCATCTCTAACCTGGATAACGTCGATTGGCTGTTGACGGAGGGTGGAACGTTGAATGAATATCTCTTCTTCATCCGGTTTTCCTATGACGAGGCCGGCAACGCCAGCGTGGTGGATGTTTCCTGGGACGGGGATGCGGAATCCGTCTGGAGGCGTGCCGCCGACCAGGCAAGGACCATGCGCCTTCCCAGCGATTATGCGAACCTGTTAAATGTGGGGGAGTTTCGGACGGACATTTTGCGGCGCTTTACGGACAGGACGTTCCTTAAGGATTGTGAAATCGCTTATGGCATGACGCAGCAAGTCTGGGAGCGGATCCTAAGCGGCGACCTAAAACTGGAAAAAGATGGGATCTCGGTTTATGCCACGCCCATGCAACAATATTATTCCTATATGATATATTCCAATGCAGACAGTTATTATCTTGTTTTCCTGGCGCTTTTGTGCGCTGCGGCGTTCTTCCTACCCAAGTCCATCGGCCCAAAGCCATGGGAGACATCCGCCCTCTGCAGGATGCCAGCTGAGGTCTTGCTTGCCCTGGCGCTCTTACTGGTTGGAAGCATGGAACCGATGATCCGGACCATGATCAATGTCATAAACGACGACTGGACCCCCTGGCTGTGTTGGCTGCTGCCATTTTTGTCCAGGGGCGGCGTCACAAACCTCTTAAACCTGTTTTTCCTGACCGTCCTGTTCTTTGTCGCCTGGTATATCGGGATTTGCCTGCGTTATGCCAGGGATGTGAAGGTGATAGGCTATCTTAAGGAGAGGAGCCTGGTTTATCGGTTTTTCCCATTCCTGAAGTCCAGGGCGCTTCAATTCTATGATAAGGTCGTTCACCTGGATTTGTCCAAGAATGTGGATAAGATGCTGGTCCGCCTGGTTCTGGCCAATGGGGTGGTCCTCCTGGTCATCGCCCTTTTATGGGGGTTCGGGATCATGGTCACGATCCTATATTCCATCTTCCTGTATTTCATCCTGCGGAAGTATCTGAGCGATCTGCAAAAGAAGTACAAAATTTTGCTCGGTGCCACCAATGAGATCGCGTTAGGCAACCTGAACGTCTCCATAGACGAGGACCTGGGCGTCTTTGAGCCTTTTAAGCCTCAGATCTACCGTATCCAGGAGGGGTTCAAGAAAGCGGTGGAGGAGGAAGTCAAGAGCCAGCGCATGAAGACGGAGCTGATCACCAATGTATCCCATGACCTGAAGACGCCTTTGACCGCCATCATCACTTATGTCAGCCTTTTGCGGGAAAAAGGGATCACGCAAAAGCAGCGGGAAGAATACCTGGATACGTTGGATCGGAAGTCCATTCGCCTGAAAGCCCTGATCGAGGACCTGTTCGAGGTCAGCAAGGCAAATTCCCGGAACGTGCAGTTAAACCTGGTGGATGTGGATATCATGAACCTGCTCAAGCAGGTGGAGCTTGAAATGTCCGACAAGCTCCAGGAAGCGGAATTGAATATGCGCATGAACCTGCCGAATGAAAGGGTGGTCCTGTCCTTGGACAGCCAGAAGACCTATCGGATCTATGAGAACCTGTTCGGCAATATCGCCAAATATGCCATGAAAGGCACCCGGGTCTATGTAAGCGCCTCCGTAACGCCTCGGGAAGTGGCCATCACCTTGAAAAACATCATGGCGCAGGAGCTCCACATGGAAGCATCGGAACTGGTGGACCGCTTCGTCCGTGGGGACGATTCCCGGAACACGGAGGGGAGCGGGCTGGGGCTTGCCATTGCAAAGAGCTTCACGGAGCTTCAAGGCGGGAAGTTCCTTCTGGAACTGGACGACGACCTGTTCCGGGTGTCGACCATTTGGAGGCGGGAAGCGCCCGGCGCGCCTCAAGTTAAAAGCTGAGGCAGGAATTTCTGCACGGCGCTGCGTTTGGCTGCCTGGGCGGTGAGCGCTACGCCGATCTGCCTGGGCGGGATGGGCTCCTTGGTGGGGAAACGCACCAGGGAGCCTTCTTCTAATTCTTTCTGGACGAAGTCCTCGATCACGCAGGCGACCCCCAGGCCAAGCTTGGCAAAGTCGATGAGCAGGTCCATGGTAGTGACCTCCAGGAGCTGTTCAATCCGTATGTTATGAAGGAGCAGGTATTGATCCACATATTGCCTTGTCACGTTGTCCTTGTGCAGGGTCAGCAACGTGGCCTGTTCTAAGAGGGCGTCGTCCAGCTTCAGGGCCCCATCCTGGGAAAGCTTGTCCAAGTATCCCCTGGTGGCCACGAAGATGTCCGATATCTGGCGGACCGGATGGAAAGCCAAGTTTCCCAGCCGTTCGGTCTGGCCGATGAGCCCTAAGTCCAGCGTGCCCGCTTCCAAGGCGCCTATGGTCTCATAAGTGGACTGGCAGGAAATGGAGACCTTGATCTGTGGGTTTTCCTTAAGGAAAGGACCCAGGCAGGGCAAGAGGATATATTTGCACAGGGTGGTGCTTGCCCCGATGGAAATCCTGCCGGCCCCGATGGCCTCGTTTTGCTGGATCTGCTCCTCGCCCGCCTCGATGGCGCGAAAAGCCAGGTCCAGCTTCTGGTAAAGGATTTCCCCCGCTTCCGTCAGCGCCACCCCCCTGGAATTGCGGTAAAACAACTCCACGGACAGCCCCTCCTCTAGGCGCGAGATCGCCTTGCTCACCGCAGGCTGGCTGATATAAAGCTTCTTTGCGGCATTGGAGATATTGCCGCACTGCGCCGTGATATAAAAGACATAATACTGGTTCAAAGACTGGTTCATGCGTGTTCCCTCCTATACCATGCTTTCATGTGCCACCAGAATTATACCATAATTTTTCATTATGGCAAACATAAAATATCGGTATTGGAAGGAATAGCGCGTTTCGTGATAAGATGGAGGCATCATAAACGGGCCAGGCAGCCCATTTTCAAACGACTATTTGTGTCGGGGCGTCACAAATAGCTTTGACCACGTAAACGCTCCGGAATGGAGATTCATATGGGAATGACAATGACACAGAAGATTCTGGCGGCGGCCGCGGGATTGGACCACGTGGAAGCCGGACAACTCATCGAAGCGAAGCTGGACCTGGTATTGGGCAACGACATCACCAGTCCAGTCGCCATCAAGGAAATGGAGAAAATGAAGACCAAGGGCGTATTTGATAAGGATAAGATCGCCCTGGTGCCGGACCATTTCGTGCCAAACAAGGACATTAAGTCGGCGGAACATTGCAAGTGCGTAAGGGAATTTGCCCGCCGCAACGAGATCACCAATTATTTCGAGGTGGGGCAGATGGGCATCGAGCATGCCCTGCTGCCGGAGAAAGGCTTGACCGTCCCGGGGGACGTGATCATCGGCGCTGACTCCCATACCTGTACTTACGGCGCGTTGGGCGCTTTCTCCACTGGCGTGGGAAGCACGGACATGGCCGCCGGCATGGCTACCGGCAAGGCTTGGTTCAAGGTGCCCGGAGCCATTTGCTTCCATTTGACCGGCAAGCCCTCGGAATGGGTAAGCGGGAAGGACGTGATCTTACATATCATCGGCATGATCGGCGTGGACGGGGCCTTGTACCGCTCCATGGAATTTGTTGGGGAGGGCGTCCATAACCTTTCCATGGACGACCGTTTCACCATTGCCAACATGGCGATCGAGGCGGGCGGCAAGAATGGCATCTTCCCGGTGGATGACCTGACCGTCGCCTACCTGGAGGAGCATGCCACACGCCCTTATAAGGTCTATGAAGCGGACCCGGATGCAGTCTATGAAGAGGAATATGACATTGACTTAAGCCAGCTTAAGCCTACGGTGGCTTTCCCGCATCTGCCGGAGAACACCCATACCCTGGATGAGGTCGCAGAGCCCATCGCCATCGACCAGGTCGTGATCGGTTCCTGCACCAATGGGCGCTTGGATGACCTGCGCATTGCCGCCAAGGTCTTAAAGGGGCGGCATGTGGCCGAAGGAATCCGCATGATCGTAATCCCTGCCACGCAGGCCATCTATTTACAGGCGATGGAGGAAGGGCTTTTAAGGACGTTCATTGAGGCTGGCGGCATCGTGAGCACGCCGACCTGCGGTCCCTGCTTAGGCGGCTATATGGGGGTCCTGGCCGAGGGGGAGAGGTGCGTCTCTACGACCAATCGGAACTTCGTGGGCAGGATGGGGCATGTGAAGAGTGAGATTTACCTGGCAAGCCCGGCGGTTGCCGCTGCCAGCGCGGTGGCAGGATGCCTTACGTCCCCTGACAGGCTGTAGGGACGAAAGGATTTTACGGAATATATCAAAAGAAAGGAAAGACGACATGAATGCGAAAGGTTCTGTTTTCAAATATGGGGACAACGTGGATACGGATGTGATCATCCCGGCAAGGTACCTGAATTCTTCCGACCCGGCGGAATTGGCAAGCCATTGCATGGAGGATATTGACAAGGATTTCATCGGCAAAGTGCACAAAGGGGACATCATCGTCGCCAGGAAGAATTTTGGCTGCGGCTCTTCCAGGGAGCATGCCCCGATCGCCATTAAGGCGGCAGGCGTAAGCTGTGTTATCGCCGAAACCTTTGCGCGTATCTTTTACCGCAACGCCATCAACATCGGGCTGCCCATCGTGGAATGCGCGCAGGCGTCCCGTGAGATCGAGGCGGGGGACGAGGTGGAAGTGGACTTTGATTCCGGCATCATTTATGACCGCACGAAGGGAACGCAATATCAGGGGCAGCCGTTCCCGGAATTCATGCAGAAGATCATCGCGCAAGGCGGATTGATGAATTATATTAACAGCCAGATGTAATTATATTAATGGCCGTATGGTATTATATTAACGGCCGTATGAGTTGACAAGCGCCCTGTTTTGTGGCATATTATGAGATATGCGAAAGAGCTTGGCGCGCCAGGAACGGATGAACTTAGGAAGATCCATAAGTCCATAAAGCACAGGAAGGCGCCTGGCGCGCCGCTTCCAGGGGGGAGGAAGTCCGGCAGGATTGTCGGGCTTCTATCTTACGTAAGGCGGATTGCCTACGGATATCAAAGGAGATGGATGGAATGGACGGCAAAGCTGTCTCAAAGGGGAAGTATGAAATGGACATGTGCAACGGTCCCCTGTTGCACAAGATCATCATTTTCGCGGTGCCTGTCGTATTATCCGGCATCCTGCAGCTATTGTTCAACGCGGCCGACATCGTGGTGGTAGGGCGTTTCGCCGGCAACCAGGCGCTTGCCGCGGTGGGCTCCACCAGCGCCTTGATCAACCTTTTGATCAATGTGTTCATTGGGCTTTCGGTAGGGGCGAATGTGCTGGTTGCAAGGTTCTATGGCTCCAAGCAGGAAAGCGAGATGCATGACATGGTGCATACCGCCGTCGCCACGGCCCTGGTAAGCGGCGTGTTCCTGGTCTTTTTGGGCTGCCTCCTGGCAAGCCCGGCCCTGCGCCTTATGGGGACGCCGGACGACGTCATCGGCCAATCCGTGATTTATATGAGGATCTATTTCGTGGGGATGCCTGCCATGATGGCTTATAACTTCGGCAGCGCCATCCTGCGTGCAATTGGGGATACCAAGCGCCCCCTGTATTACCTTTTGGTGGCCGGCATCGTGAATGTGGTCTTGAACCTGGTCTTCGTCATCGTCTTCCACATGGGCGTGGCCGGCGTCGCCCTGGCTACGGCCATTTCCCAGACGATTTCCGCTGCCCTGGTGCTGCGGTGCCTGATGCAGATGGACGGCATGTGCCATTTGGACTTAAAAGAGTTAAAGATCAGCCGTGACAAATTGTTCAAGATGATCCAGATCGGCGTCCCGGCAGGCTTACAGGGCGCGTTGTTTTCTGTTTCCAACGTCTTGATCCAGTCCTCGGTGAACTCTTTCGGCTCCACGGCCATGGCGGGCAATACGGCCGGGGCCAACGTGGAGGGCTTCGTCTATACGGCCATGAATTCCTTTTACCAGACGGCCATCAGCTTTACAGGGCAAAACTATGGCGCGATGAAGTTTCGGCGCATCGGCAAGATCCTGCTTATCTGCCAGGGGCTGGTGATCACGGTCGGGCTTGTGATGGGCAATTTGGCTTACCTGTTCGGCAATGTGATCCTGAAGCTGTATTCCTCCGATCCGCAGGTGATCCGATATGCGCTGATGCGTATGGGCATCATCTGTACCTTTTACTGCCTGTGCGGGATGATGGATGTGATGGTCGGCTCGATGCGCGGCATGGGCTTCTCCATCCTTCCCATGATCGTGTCCCTGACGGGTGCCTGCCTGTTCCGCGTGGTATGGATCATGACGATCTTCCAGAAGATCCACACCCTGCCTTGCCTGTATTGGTCCTATCCAATCAGTTGGGCGCTGACCTTTGCCGTGCATCTGGCTTGTTGGACGTTTTTATACCGCCGCGTCTTGAGGCAGTCTTCGGGCATGGCAGGGCAAACCGCGCCCGGCAGTGCAGGATAGGCCTTGAAACATATGTTCGGATGTGGTATGCTTAAAAAGGTCGGACCAAGCAAAATAAACGGAGATTAAGTTATGATTGCTTATATTAACGGCGTCCTGGAAAGCAAGGAAGCGGATGGCGCGGTCCTGGATGTGAATGGCGTGGGCTTCTATGTCAACATTTCGGAATCCACCGCGTCGAGGCTGCCAGGGATCGGGGAGAGGGTGAAACTTTTTACCTATACTTATATCAGGGAAGACGCGTTCCAGCTTTATGGGTTCCTTACGAGGGATGAGCTTTCCCTGTTCCAGCAATGCCTGACGGTCAATGGGATCGGTCCCAAGGTGGGGTTGGCGCTGTTGTCCGCCCTCAGTGCGGATTCCCTGCGTTTCGCCATCCTTTCCGGGGATGTGAAGGCGATAACCAAAGCGCCCGGCATCGGGAAGCGTACCGCGGAGCGCCTGATCCTGGAGCTTAAGGGCAAGGTCAGCCTGGAGGAGACGAAAGCCTACCAGGATGGGGCCGCCCTAGACGGGCAAGCGGAGGAATCCCCGCAGAAGAAGGAAGCCATCGAGGCCTTGGTTTCCCTGGGATATGGACAGGCGGAGGCGCTTAAGGCAGTAAATTCCATCGAGGGGATTGAGGGAATGGATTCCGGCGCCGTGCTTAAGGCAGCCTTAAAGAAGATGTTTTGACAGATGCCGGATCGGCAGGCGAGGGAAGATAAGGACGATAAGAAGGTAAGGAGCTCCCATGGCGAAGCGGATGATTGAAACCACGTTCACAGAAGAGGACAGCAAGATAGAAGGGTCGCTGCGACCGCAGAAATTGGATGACTACATTGGTCAATCCAAGGTCAAGGAAAACCTGAAGGTTTATATCCAGGCGGCAAAGCAGCGCGGGGATGCCTTGGACCATGTCTTGTTCTACGGGCCTCCCGGCCTTGGCAAGACGACCTTAGCCGGGATCATAGCCAATGAAATGGGAGTCAACCTGCGTACCACCAGCGGCCCGGCCATCGAGAAGCCCGGGGAAATGGCCGCCATCCTCAATAATTTGGAAGAGGGGGATTTGCTTTTTGTAGATGAGATCCATCGCCTGAACCGTCAGGTGGAGGAGGTCCTGTATCCTGCGATGGAGGATTACTGCATCGACATCATGATCGGGAAGGGCGCTTCCGCCCGTTCCGTCCGGCTTGACCTCCCGAAGTTCACCCTGGTGGGGGCGACTACCCGTGCAGGGCTTCTGACCGCCCCGCTGCGGGACCGGTTCGGCATGATCCACCATCTGGACTTCTATACGGTGGACGAGCTGACCACCATCATCCTCCATTCCGCCAAGGTGCTCAACGTGCAGATCGCCCTTGCGGGGGCGAGGGAGCTTGCCAGGCGCAGCCGTGGGACGCCACGGCTTGCCAACCGGATGCTGAAGCGCGTAAGGGATTTCGCCCAGGTCAAATATGACGGCGTGATCACGCAGGAAGTGGCGAAGACCGCATTGGACCTTATGGATGTGGATAAGCTGGGGCTTGACAGGATTGACCGCACCATGCTCCTTACCATGATCGAGAAATTCCAGGGCGGTCCCGTGGGCCTGGATACCTTGGCAGCCGCCATTGGGGAGGACGCGGGAACCATAGAAGATGTTTATGAGCCGTATTTGCTGATGAACGGGCTGATCAATCGGACCCCCAGGGGAAGGGTCGCCACTCCCTTGGCTTATGCCCATCTGGGGCTGGGGCTTGTGGCAAGCGCCGGGACAGACGACGATTAGGGGCGGTGACGATTAAGGCCGGCTAACTTTTAGAAAAGGCTTGCCTCGGACAGGTTTCTGATATATAATGGAAGCATGAACAATGCCAAAGAAAAGGGGTGGTCCAATGGCTTCCAAGACAGATACGGAAGTGATTATCGGCGGGAAGGTTTACACCTTGTCAGGCTATGAAAGCGAGGAATACCTGCAGCGCGTCGCTTCTTATGTGAATAACAAGGTCAATGAATACAGCAAGGTGGAAGGATTCCTAAGGCAGCCTCTTGACATGCAGAACACCCTGCTTCAGCTCAATATGGCGGACGACTACCTGAAAGCCAAGAAGCAGGTCTCCCTTTTGGAGGAGGAACTCCAGGCCAAGGAGAAAGAGATTTATGACCTGAAGCATGAGTTGATCTCCACCCAGATGAAGCTGGAAGCGGCTGGGCAAAGGGGAGAGGCGAAAGAAGCGCCTAAAGAGAATGGAATCGTTGGCATACAGGGATATTCCGGTTCCGGAAGCGGGTCGAGAAGCAATCGTCCCAACCATAGAAGAGGATGAGAAAGGGGCTGTCCGCGGCAAACGGACAGCTTTTTGCGTAGATGAGGAATAAGAAAAGGGAACTATTGGCCCCGGCGGGAAGCCCGCAGGCCTTTTACGGGGCGATCCATGCGGGCGCGGACGGCGTCTACCTGGCGGGGAGCCGTTTTGGGGCCAGGGCGTATGCGGATAATTTTACAGAAGAGGAACTGGTCCGTTGCATCCGTTATGCCCATCTGTGGGGCAGGCGGGTCTATCTGACGGTCAATACCTTGGTCAAGGAGCAGGAGGCGTTACAGCTGCTGGATTTCCTGCGCCCTTATTATGAGGCAGGGCTGGATGGCGTGATCGTGCAGGATTTGGGCGCGTTGTCCCTGATCCGGGACGCGTTCCCGCTTCTTAGGCTGCACGCCAGCACGCAGATGAACTTGACCGGGGCCTATGGGGCGGCTTATGTGAAATCGCTGGGCGTTTGCCGCGTCGTTTTGGCGCGGGAATTAAGCCTGGAAGAAATCCGCCACGTCAAGGAAAGCACCGGCATGGAGATTGAAGTCTTCGTCCATGGGGCGATGTGTTATAGCTATTCCGGGCAATGCCTGTTCAGTTCCCTCTTGGGGGGCAGGAGCGGCAACAGGGGGCGCTGCGCCCAGCCGTGCCGTCTGCCCTATTGTGTGGCGTCTAAGGGAGGGAAAAGCCCGGAATGCTATCCGCTTAGCCTAAAGGATTTGTGCGCCATCGACCGATTGGCGCAGCTTGCGGATGCCGGCGTGGATTCCTTTAAGATCGAGGGCCGGATGAAACGGCCGGAATATGTGGCCGCTGCGGTGGCGGCGGCAAAGG
>CANPWC010000054.1 GCA_947581905.1 uncultured Acetatifactor sp. | reverse complement strand
CTTTCCGAGCAGATGACCGCCCTGAAGCTGATGAAGGAAATGGCTGCCTCCTATGGCTGTGACATCAGCAGGCCTGCATCCAACGTCCAGGAAGCCATCCAGGCCGTATACTTTGGCTATCTGTGTGCCGTTAAGGAGCAGAACGGCGCTGCCATGAGCCTTGGCCGTACCTCCACTTTCCTTGACATCTACGCGGAGAGAGACCTTGCCAACGGCACTTTCACCGAGGAGCAGATCCAGGAGTTCGTTGACCACTTCATCATGAAGCTGCGCTGTGTCAAGTTCGCACGTACCCCTGAGTACAACCAGATCTTCGCCGGCGACCCCGTGTGGGTGACGGAGTCCTTGGGCGGCGTGGGCGTTGACGGACGTCATATGGTTACTAAGATGAGCTTCCGTTATCTGCACACCCTGACCAACTTAGGGTCCAGCCCTGAGCCCAACCTGACCGTCCTTTGGTCCACCAGGCTTCCTGAGAACTGGAAGAGGTACTGCGCGAAGATGTCCATCCAGACTTCTTCCATCCAGTATGAGAATGACGACCTGATGAGAGTGACCCATGGTGATGACTATGGCATCGCCTGCTGCGTATCCTCCATGGTAATCGGTAAGGAAATGCAGTTCTTCGGCGCCCGCGCCAACCTGGCCAAGTGCCTGCTGTACGCTTTGAACGGCGGTATCGACGAAGTGACCAAGAAGCAGGTAGGTCCTAAGTATCGTCCTGTTGTGGGCGACGTCCTGGATTATGATGACGTTTACAGCAAGTTCATGGATATGATGGAGTGGCAGGCTGACGTTTATGTGAACACCCTGAACATCATCCACTACATGCATGACAAGTACTGCTATGAGAGAGCTGAGATGGCCCTCCATGACAGAGATGTAAAGCGTTACTTCGCTACCGGCGTTGCCGGCCTGTCCATCGTGGCTGACTCCCTGTCCGCCATCAAGTATGCCAAGGTTGAGCCCATCCGCGACGAGGATGGCATCATCGTTGACTTCAAGACCACCGGCGACTTCCCGAAGTACGGCAATGACGACGACCGTGTGGACAGCATCGCACAGGATGTGGTCCATAAGTTCATGACCGCCATCAGAAGGCATCATACCTATAGGAACGGCGTTCCTACCACATCCATCCTGACCATTACCTCTAACGTTACCTATGGTAAGGCTACCGGCAACACCCCGGATGGACGTAAGAAGGGCCAGCCGTTCGCTCCTGGCGCGAACCCGATGCACGGCCGTGACACCCATGGCGCGGTTGCTTCCCTGTCTTCCGTATCCAAGCTTCCGTTCAACGACGCACAGGATGGCATCTCCAATACTTTCACCATCATCCCTGGCGCCCTTGGCAAAGAAGACAAGGTATTTTCCGGCGACATCGAGATCGACTTGAATAAATAAGGCTTGCAAAGCAACTATCTCGATGGCGCTCGACATACGAGATCGACTTGAATAAATAAGACTTGCAAAGCACTTAAACAGCATTTTTCGAGAGGAGGCACAAAATGGACGAGAAAATGGCAATCGATGATTTGATCAAGCTGCTGGATTCCGGCATGTCCCAGGGAGTAGGACACGTGAACGTGGACTATGACGCGGCTACGGAAGAATCCAGGAACGTTCAGACAATGGGATGCACGGATTGTTCCAGGACCCCATTGGCATGTAGTGTACCCACTCTTCACCAAGGCTTGGATGATTACCAATAAATCCAGGTCCATCCCGCCTGGGGCCCTGCCTCGGGCGGGCAACCATCATATTTGAAGGAGGATAAAATCATGGCAGTATCTAATTCCACACAGGTTGACAACCTTGTAAACTTACTTGACGGTTATGCAGTAAAGGGCGGCCATCACCTCAATGTAAACGTGCTGAACAGGGATACCCTGCTGGATGCCCAGAAGCATCCTGAGAACTACCCTCAGCTGACCATCCGCGTATCCGGTTATGCCGTAAACTTCATCAAGCTGACCCCGGAACAGCAGGCGGACGTCATCTCCCGTACCTTCCATGAGAGCATCTGATCAAGCTTTCTGGAAAACGGACAAAGAAGCTTAAATTTCACGGGCTGTCGCAAAGCTTTTGCGGCAGCCCCATTCTTTCCCACTACCCCATCTTTCGGCCTGCAGGATGCGCCGGAGGAAGAAAGGAATCCCTATGCAAGGAAGAATTCATTCACTGGAAAGCTTCGGCACCGTGGACGGTCCCGGCACGCGCTTCGTGGTATTCGTCCAAGGCTGCCCCATGCGCTGCGCCTACTGCCATAACCCGGATACCTGGGAGATGAATGCAGGCACCCTTATGGAACCGGAATATATCATCGAGCAGTTCGAGCGTAATAAAAGCTTCTACAAAGGCGGCGGCATCACCGTCACCGGCGGAGAGCCCCTTATGCAGCTCGACTTCCTCATCGACCTGTTCACCCTTGCCAAGCAGAAAGACATCCACACCTGTATTGACAGCTCAGGCATCGCCTTTAATCCAGACAGCGCGTCACAGATGGAGAAAATGGACCGCCTGATGGCTTTGACGGACCTGGTAATGCTGGATATCAAGCATATCGATCCCGAGAAGCATAAGGAGCTGACTTCCCAGCCCAACAAAAGGATCCTGGAGTTCGCGGCTTATTTGGACGAAAAGCACGTGCCCATGTGGATCCGCCATGTGGTCGTGCCCGGCATCACGGATGATGATAAATACCTGTTTGAACTGGGATACTTCATCGGACAGTTCTCCAACCTGAAAGCCCTGGATGTGCTTCCTTACCACACGATGGGCGTAAGCAAGTATGAGAAGCTGGGCATCCCTTATAAGCTGAAAGGCGTCCCTGCCATGAATAAGGACAAGGTCATCGAGAAGAAAGAGGTCATCTTGGACGGCATCCGGAAAAGGCGCGCCGACAAGGCTGCCGCGTCCGCGCCCGCCGAGATGGGTTCCTGAATTTTCACTTGCGCGAATTTTCTTTAAATAGGGACTTGTAAACCTGGCCTTTTTATATTACAATTAAGGGACAGTCATTCGCTTAGTGCTGGCTGCCGCCGGAGAGGGGAAGTTCACCGGCTTTTAACAAACAAAAGGAGGATGAATCGTATGGCTTATGTAATTGGTAGTTCTTGTGTAGCTTGCGGCGCTTGTGAGGCTCAGTGCCCTGTCGGCGCGATTTTTATGGGAGATGGCAAATTTGAGATTGACCCGGAGAAGTGCATCATGTGCGGTTCCTGCCAGAATACCTGCCCTGTTGGCGCAATTTCGGAAGAATAATCGCTCGTCAAGCGTACATCCATGGCGGCATCCGGGGGATTTCCCCGTTGGATGCCGCTTTTTTCATGTCCTTTCCGAACCAGGCCGTCCCCACGCCCTTTCTTTTAGGCCTCCCGACGCCTCTTACCCTTTCTCCTCCCAGTCTGAAAGCGTTTCCTCCCCGTCCGACCCTTTCTTTTTCGCCTCTTTGCGCTCCTTTCGTTTTTGTTCGCGCCCTAACGCCGCCTCCTGCCGCTCTTTTTCCTTAAGCTCCCGTTTCCTCTCTGCCTCTTTCCTCCTGTTAAGCTTCCTTTCCGCCCTGGCCGTCCCAAGGGGGTCTTCCCTGGAAGCCCTAAGCTTCCGGCTTTTTGCCCGCAGCAGTTCGTCCAGCTTCTGGTAATGCTGTTCCTCCCTTTCTTCCCGGACCTTGTCCCTTTCCTCCTCCCGTTCCTCCTGGGCGCGGAACTGGTAGTCCAATTCCTTTACGATGCTTTCCCGAAGCTCCCTGCAAAGCCGCTTATTGTTTTCCTGCAGGGTCTCCTGGATCATCTGCTGCATCAGCCATTGCAGCCTCCTTGCTTTCTCCTCCTTGGAATCGGCAAGCCCCTGCTGCCCCCAGGCGGCGGACAACCCCGCCGGAAGGGATGGATTTACCGGCTCTTCCTGCTTCCCTGTCCCTTCCTGCTTTCCTGCTCCCTCCTGCTTTTCCTGCCCCTCCTTTTGCTTTAGGGTCGCCTTTTCCTCTTCCGGCAGCATGACATCGATTTTTCCATCTTTCAAGATCATCTTAATGGCTTTCAACTGCAATCCCCTTTCTTTCATCCCTTTGATCTGCTTAAATCGCTCCACGTCCTCTTCCGTATAATAGCGGTGCCCCAGTTCGTTGCGATGGATGGGCAAGTGCAGTTCTTCCTCCCAATAACGCAGGACATGGCTTTCCACCTGTACCTCCTTTGCCGCATCTGAAATCAAAAGAATATGTTCCATCTGTACCGTTCCCCCTTTCTGGATATGGCTGGACCAAACGTCAAAAAGGACAAGCCATCCAAGGCTTGTCCTCTTTCGTGCTTCATCTGGAGCGGACGCCTTAAGCGTCCGCCGTCACTTTTGTAAATTGGCGAACTTGGTGAACATCGGCAGGTAAGCCAACTCCACCGTCCCGGTCGGGCCGTTCCTTTGCTTTGCGATGATGATCTCCGCAATGTCCTTCTTTTCCGTATCTTTGTTGTAATATTCATCCCGGTAAATGAACATCACCACGTCCGCGTCCTGCTCAATGGCCCCGGATTCCCGCAGGTCGGAGAGCATGGGGCGATGGTCCGGCCGCTGCTCCACCGCGCGGCTCAACTGGGACAGGGCGATGACAGGGACGCCCAATTCCCTCGCAAGCGCCTTTAATGAACGGGAAATGTCCGATATCTCCTGCTGCCGGGAATCCGCCCGTCCGCTTCCCGACATCAGCTGCAGGTAATCGACGATGACCATGGAAAGGTCATTCTCCAGCTTGAATTTGCGGCATTTGCTGCGCAGTTCCGGGATCGTGATGCCTGGCGTATCGTCGATCATCAGCTTGGAACGGCCGATGACGCCTGCGCTCTCGATCAGCTTCTCCCATTCCTGGTCATTCAACTGGCCTGTGCGCAGATGCTGGGAGTCCACCCTGGATTCCATGGAAAACAGGCGGTTCACAAGCTGCTCCTTGCTCATTTCCAGGCTGAACACCGCTACCGCCTTATCCTGCTTGAACGCCACATATTCCGCGATATTTAAGGCAAAGGCCGTCTTCCCCATGGAGGGCCTGGCAGCGATCAAGATCAGGTCCGAGGGCTGCATCCCGGCCGTACGGTAATCCAGGTCCACGAACCCGGTCGCTACGCCCGTGACCGCGCCCTTGTTCCGGGACGCCGCTTCAATTTTGTCCATGACGTTCATGACGACCTGCCGAATGGGGACGAAATCGCTGAAATTGCGCTTCTGCACCAGCTGGAACACCCTCTTCTCCGTATCCTCCAGGATGGTTTCCAGGCTTTCCTTGCCTGCATAACAGGTGTTCGCGATCTCCTCGTTCAGCCGGATCAGCTTCCGCAGGGTGGATTTCTCCGCCACGATATCGGCATAATATTTGATGTTGGCGGAAGTAGGCACCGCCGTAATCAAATCCCGGATAAATTCCAGGCTGCTGACTTCCGGGGGCACATCCTTTTCATTCAAACGGTCCTTAAGGGTGACAAGGTCCACCGGCCGGCCCTGCTCATGAAGCTCCACCATGGTCTCGAACAGGACGCCATATTGCTTTTGATAAAAATCTTCCCCGCTTATCGTTTCTGAAGCCACCACGATCGCCTCCGGGTCCATCATCATGGAACCAATGACGGACTGCTCCGCTTCCAGGCTGTGGGGCAGGACCCGCTTCAAGACGGCTTCTTCCATTGTAGGCATTGTTCGACCTCACATTTCCAACGCATTTAGGCGCGTTTTCACACGATCCCTATTCTTCTATCACCTTGACCGAAAGCTTCCCCGTCACCTGAGGGTGAAGCTTGATGCCCACCTCATAGGTGCCGAACGTCTTGATGCCTTCCGTTAAGAGGATCTTCTTCTTATCGATTTCAATGCCGTGCTGCTCCTTGCAGGCCTCGGAAATATCCTTGGAAGAGACGGAACCGAACGCTTTGCCGCCCTCCCCTGCCTTCATCCTGACCAGCACCTGCTTCTCCTCAAGCTCCGCCGCCAGGGCTTTCGCAGCATTCAGGGCCTCCTGCGCCCTCCTTGCCTCGCCTGCCTTCTTCAATTTCAGGTCGTTCAGGTTCTTGGGCGTGGCTTCCACGCCGATCTTCTTCGGTAAAATATAATTCCTGGCATAACCCTCGCTGGCTTCGATGATGTCGCCTTGTTTTCCAAGCTTTTTCTCATCCTGTAGTAAAATAATCTTCATGTCCTTGCTTCCTTTCTAAATTTCTCCGTTTTCCAGCATGGTGTCGATGGTATGCTTCAGTACGCCGATGGCTTCCGCCAGCCCTACGCTTTCCATCTGGCAGGCAGCCACGCTCATATGTCCTCCGCCGCCCATCCTTTCCATGATGATCTGCACATTGACCTCATCAATGGAACGGGCGCTGACATAAATCTTGCCCTGGTAGGGCGTAAGCACGAAGCTGGCCTTGATGCCCTTAATATTCAGCAGCTCATTGGCCGCCTGGGCGCCGATCACGGTCGGATTGGGCAGGTCGTCCGCCGTACAGACGGATATGGAGAAGCACTGCCTGTAAATCTCAGCCTGGCTGACGGCATCCGCCCTCGCCTTGTATTCCAGGGCGTCTTCCCGAAACAGCTTGCGGACCCTCGTCACATCCGCGCCGTTACGGCGCAAGAACGCGGCTGCCTCAAAGGTACGCACGCCCGCCTTGACGACGAAGTTGTTGGTATCGATCACGATGCCCGCGTACATGCTGTCCGCCTCTTCCGAACGTATCTTGATGTTGTCATATGTGTATTGCAGGATCTCCGAAACCATCTCGCAGGTCGAGGACGCGTAAGGCTCCACATAAGACAGGGTGGCGTTCTCAATGGTCTCCGTGCCCTGCCTGTGATGGTCCAGGACCACCACGGACTTGCAATAGCGAAGCAGGTCCGGGCATTCCGTGATGGACGGCTTGTTCACATCCACGACCACCAGGACGGTATTGCTTCCGGCAAGCTCGATCGCCTGCTGGCTGTTGATGATCATATCGGGTTCATATTCCGGATGGTTGCGGAACAGGTCCACCAGAGGCTTGATGGAAACCGTCTCCTCATTCAAGACGATATGCGCCTTGCGCCCAAGGGCCTGGGCGATGCGGTAAATCCCTACCGTCGCGCCGAAGCTGTCAGCGTCCGGCATCCGATGGCCCATGACGATGACGCGGTCCTTGGAAGTGATGATCTCCCGAAGCGCATGCGCCTTCACACGGGCTTTCACGCGGGTATTCTTCTCCACCTGCTGGCTCTTCCCGCCATAATAGGTGATATTCTCGGGCGTCTTCAATACGGCCTGGTCGCCGCCCCTGCCCAGGGCAAGGTCGATGGCGTTGCGGGCGAACTCATAATTCTGCGCATAGGTCAGCCCATCCATGCCGATGCCAATGCTGATGGTCACAGCCATTTCATTGCCGATGTTGACCGTCTTCACATCCTCCAAAAGGTCGAAGCGCGCCTCCTGCAGCTGCGCCAACGACTTCTTGCGCAAAATCACCAGGTATTTGTCTTTTTCCAGCTTCTTACAGATGCCGTCCTGGGCGGAAATGTACTTATTGACCTTACGGTCGATGAGGGCGATGAGCAGGGACCGGCGCACCTCTTCCACGCTTGCCAGCGCCTCCTCATAATTATCCAGATAGATCATCCCCACCACAAGGCTTTGGTCGTCCACCTCCTGCAGGGCGATGTGCAGCGCCGTCTCATCGAACAGGAACACGGCGACCAGGTACCCATTATAATCCGGGGCGTCGATCATGCTGCTGTACTCCGCCATCTCCCGCAAAGGGATCTTCTTGAACTTTATCACATACTCCCCGCCGTCATACTGCAGGTCATATTGCGCCTCATCGATGTCATTGTCCCCGGGGAGCCTGTCCTTGGTGATGGAGGGGAACAGCCCCGTGATCGACTTGTTATACCCCTTGGGCTGGTGCGTGACGGCCTCGAACGCCTGGTTGGTCCAGATGACCTTGCCGTTGTCGTCCAGCAAGGCATAGGGAAGGTCCAAATCACGCAAAAGCTTCCGTTGGATCTGTCCGTACTCTGTGGCAAAGCTTACCAGCTCGTTGATGATGACGGGCTTGTTGTAAAAATAAAGGGACAACGTGATCACGAAATAGAAAGCCGTGAAGAAGACCAATAGGATGCCTGCCCGGTAGTCCAACAGGAATATGGCCAAGTTCATCAGGCATAACAGGATGCCCAGGTATATGCTGAACCTTGTAAAAGTCTTTATTCTTCCTTTTAATTTAACGCGTTTACGATTCTTCATGGAAATTGGAACCTCTTGTGGAATGGATCAAAATGGGACGAGGCGTGTTTTTCGCAGACGTCAAAAAAGACGCCTCCCAATTCGCACGCTTACAGACATTATACCAAATTTTATCCAAGAACGCCACAACAGAATTTATCAAATTGGAAAATGTTGTGTAAATATTTCGTGAATCCTGGAAATCCAGGGGGAAAAGGCAGGATGAAAAGATGCCATCGCGGGAGCGATGGCATCTTTTTCGTTCGTATCTTACTTAATCACTCACATAAGGCATCAGGGCAATGTGGCGGGCCCTCTTGATCGCCACGGTCATAGCCCTCTGATGCTTCGCGCAATTGCCGGTAATCCTGCGAGGAAGAATCTTGCCTCTCTCAGACACGTATCTCTTTAACTTGTTGGTGTCCTTATAATCGATCACATTGTCCTTGCCGCAGAACACGCATACTTTCTTCCTCCTGCGGACCGTTCCTTTCCTCCTCATGGGGGAATCCGATTTATCTGTCTTATTAAAAGCCATGATAGCGCCTCCTATTCTTAAAATTCCAGCTTACTTTAGCCGGTCCCACAAATGCTTAGTTAAACGGTAACTCCTCATCGATCCCGTCAGGGATGTTCATAAAGCCGTCCCCAGCGCCGCTTGCCGCAGGCCGGTTAAAGGTATTGTTAGAGCCGCCAGTGTAACCGCCGTCGCCATTAGCGGCAGAAGCGTTCTTGCTTTCCGCGAACTCTATCTCATCAACCATGATGCGCACGCTGTAAACCTGCTGGCCGTCCCTGTTGGTATAATTGTCGTTCTGGATGCGGCCGCTCAATACGACCTTGGTCCCCTTGTGGAGATAACGCTCCGCGAACTCCGCCTGCTTGTTAAACACCGTGCAGTTGAAGAAATCCGCATCCGGCTCGCCTTCGCGCTTGAACCTCCTGTCCACCGCGATGCTGAACCGTCCGAACGTGGTCTGGCTCGCCCCCTGAGCATACCTCACTTCGGGATCCCTCGTCAACCTACCCATAAGAATCACTTTATTCATTTTGAAATCCTTCCTTCTTTACTTCTCGTCCTGTCGAACGCATAGATACCGGATAACATTGTCCATAATGCGAACACGGCTCTCAATCTCCGCGGGAGCGGTGCTTTCGGCGTCGAAACGGATGAAGTAATAGAAAGCTTCTTTCATATGCTGGATCTCATAAGCAAGCCTCTTCTTACCCCAATCATCCACTTCCGTGATGACGCCGCCGAATCTCTCGATGAGGGCCTTGCATCTGTCAATGACTGCTGCTCTCTCATCATCTTCGATCTTCGCGCTGACAACAACGGCTAATTCATACTTGTTCATGCTGTTACCTCCTTTTGGCCTCTGGCCCCCGTTCGTGCGGGAGCAAGGATTTATATATCACGAATGTTAATATTAACATGATTTTCAGATTTTTTCAAGGCTTTTCCTTGATTTCCTTGATATTTTTTTCCAAAAGCTTCCGCGCGATCATGACCTGATGGCCGCAGCCAAGGCATTTCATGCGGAAATCCGCCCCGATACGCAAAACCTCCCATTCCTGGCTTCCGCAAGGATGCGGCTTCTTCAGTTTTAAAACATTTCCTACTTGGATATCCATCTCCATCTCCATTCCAGAGCGCACCATGGCAAACAAGTATACCATGGTAAACGAGTATACCATGGTAAACGAGTTTACCATGCAAACGAGTATACCATGGCAAACGAGTTTGCCATGCAAACGAGTTTACCAGGTAAACAAGTATACCATGCAAACTTGTTCATCCTGCAGTCTGTGGCGCTCCGGCACAGATTGCAGGATAGGGGTTCGTCTTACAGGTTCCCCGCCAAATAATCCTTCAGCACGCCAAGGAACTCGCGAAGCATATTGTTCGGCAGCATCAGGGGATAGGAATCCGCAGACAGCCCATAGACATTTTCATAGCCCGCCTTGCGCGCCAGCCCCAAAGCGCGGAACATATGGAAGTCGCTGGTCACGACCACCACCATGTCTGATTCTTTCGCCAAAAGGGCGGCGCTTTTCTCCAGATTCTCCCGGGTATTGGCCGAGGCTTCCTCCAACAGGATCCGATCCGCCGGGATGCCTATGCTGACCAGGTAATCCCGCATGCCCCGCGCTTCCGTCATCGGCTCGTTCGCTCCCTGTCCCCCGGAGACGATTGCCTTCGTGTCCGGATTGGATTTTAGATATTCAGCGGAAGCGTCCAGCCTGCGGCGCAGCACGTCGCTGGGCCCTTGGCTGCGGATCTGCGCGCCCAGCACCACCATATAATCCGCGCCGGCCGGAGCCTGGTCAAAGAAACGGCTCAGGATCAGCCCTTCCACCAAAAGGAACGCCGCCACGCCAAGAATAAGGACCAGCCCGGACAGAGCCTTAATCCATCTCGGCATGCGAGAGGGCGCATCCGACCAGCCAAACAGCCACCCGAGGCACAAGAGGAACGCGCCCAGCACGCCCCAGGTTAAAAAGAACCAGGTACCGAAATTTACGAACAGGAATATGCCGATACAGTATAACACGCACAGGACGCCCAACGTCATCAAGAAGATCCCCAGCCCTTTCCTGTGCCGCTCTTCCCTGCCCCTCGGCTCCGTGTAGATGACGCGCCTGCTTTTCTCCAACGGTATCAATTCCACGTTCTTCCTCGTCCGCATATCCCAAACCTTACCTTATCCTTACTAAAAATGGTCCGTTCCAACCGGTCCCCCCAGCCTCGCATCCCTTACTATAACAGAAAACCCTTATCGCCTCAATATCCGAATCATGATACTTTTCTTAATTATTTCTTATTTTTTCTTCGTCCAAATTTCTTGGTTTTTCTTCTCCCAACCACTTGTGGAACGCCCTTTTAAATGTTACAATAGAAGGAACAAAAATAATCACTACCTCGTTTCCGTGCAAAGCAAAAGGAGAAACATTATGGCAAAAGAAATGATTGCAATGATCCTTGCCGGCGGACAGGGCTCGCGCCTTTACGCGCTGACCCAGAAGCTGGCCAAACCTGCGGTTCCCTTTGGCGGCAAATACCGAATCATCGATTTCCCGCTATCGAACTGCGTCAATTCCGGCATCGACACGGTCGGCATCCTGACCCAATACCAGCCTCTGGTGCTGAATGAATACATCGGCAATGGACAACCTTGGGACCTGGACCGTTTATATGGAGGCGTGCATGTGCTTCCCCCTTACCAGCAGGCATCCGGCTCAGACTGGTATAAGGGGACGGCGAACGCCATCTACCAGAACCTGTCTTTCATCGACAGGTACGACCCCCAGTACGTCATCATCTTGTCCGGCGACCAGATCTGCAAACAAGATTACAGCGACTTTTTACGGTTCCATAAGGAAAAAGGCGCGGAGTTCAGCGTCGCGGTCATGGAGGTGCCCTGGGACGAGGCTTCCCGCTTCGGCCTGATGGTCGCGGATGAGAACGATAAGATCACCGAGTTCCAGGAGAAGCCTAAGAACCCGAAGTCCAACCTGGCTTCCATGGGCATTTACATCTTCAATACCGACGTTTTGAAGAAGTACCTGATCGAGGACGAGGCTGACCCCGATTCCCAGAATGACTTCGGCAACAACATCATCCCCAACCTGTTGCGGGACGGGCGCAGCATGTATGCCTACCACTTCAACGGTTATTGGAAAGATGTAGGGACCATCCCCTCCCTTTGGGAAGCGAACATGGAGATCATGGACCCTGAACACAGCGGGATCGACCTTTTCGATGAAAACTGGAAGATTTACAGCCGCAACAGCGGCATGACCGGACATAAGATCGGCTCCAACGCCATCGTGCAGAACTCCATGATCACTGATGGCTGCCGCATCGAGGGCATCGTGAAGCACTCCATCCTGTTCGCCGGCGTGCAGGTGGAGGCGGGCGCGCGCGTGGAAGACGCCGTCATCATGGGCAATGTCATCATCAAGTCAGGCAGCATCGTGGAGCACTGCATCATCGCCGAGAACGCCATTATCGGCGAGAACGCCGTCATCGGGGCCATGCCCACCGAGAAATGCAACGGCGTGGCGACCATCGGCCCCGGCATCTATGTAGGCGACAATGCCAAGGTAGGGCCTAACGCCATGATCAATAATAACGTAAAGGATGGTGAAGCACAGTGGTAAATTCTAATTGCGATGCAATGAGCATCATTTTCCCCAACAGCTATGACAACCAGGTACCTGAGCTGGTCAGCGAACGCCTGATGGCTTCCATCCCTTTCGCCAGCCGTTATCGCATGATCGACTTCCTGCTTTCCAGCATGGTCAATTGCGGCATCGACAACATCGCCATCATCGTGCGTAAGAATTACCGTTCCCTGATGAGGCACTTAGGAAGCGGCCGTGAATGGGACCTGACCCGCAAGAACGGCGGCCTGAACATCGTCCCTCCTTTCGCGGAAAGGACGGTCAAGGTCTATAACGGGCGTGTGGAGGCCCTGGCGAGCATCCTGGAGTTCTTAAAGGCCCAGCGGGAGAAATATGTCATCATTTCCGACGCCAACATCGCCGTGAACTTCGACTTTAACGCCATGATCGACGCGCACATCTCAAGCGGCGCGGACGTGACCATCGCCTATAAGGCGGAGGAAATCCCTTACGGCTTCCTGAACCTGCAGGCGACTTTAAGCAACGACCTTTACTATACCTTGTCCCTGGAAGACGGCAGGGTCCGCAAGATCCAGATCAACCCCAAGGAGCCCGGCATCCAGAACTTCTCCATGAATATTTACCTGATCGAGAGGAACCTCCTGATCGACCAGATCAGCAAGGCTTATGCCCATGGCTATGTCTATTTCGAGCGCGACATCCTGGCGCCCCAGCTGGACACCCTGAAAGTCTATGGTTATAAGTACGAAGGCTACAGCGCGCGTATCAGCGATGTGAAGAATTATTTCGACGAGAACATGAAGCTCTTGGACAACAACAACCTGGACGCCCTGTTCCATGCGCCGATCTACACGAAGATCCGTGATGATAACCCGACCCGCTACATCGGCAACGCGAAAGTGAAGAACGCCATGGTGGCTGACGGCTGCGTCATCGAAGGAGAGGTAGAGAACTGCGTCCTGTTCCGCGGCGTCAAGATCGGCAAGGGGGCTAAAGTAAAGAACTGCCTGTTAATGCAGGATACCGTCGTGGAGGGCAATGCAGACGTGGAATACGTGATCACGGACAAGGAAGTGACCATCACCTCCGGCAAGGAGTTAAAGGGGTCCGACACGTTCCCTGTATTCATCGCCCCCAGGAAGACCGTCTGACCGACGCCTGCGTTTCTTTCTATTAAGAAAAGAGGTTCCCATGAAAAGTTATGAAGAATGTCTTGCCAAGTTCCAGGAAATCGTAAAGAACAGTGACAATATCGTGTTTTTCGGCGGGGCCGGAGTATCCACGGAAAGCGGCATCCCGGATTTCAGGAGCGTGGACGGCCTGT